>DATCMG010000685.1:0-3022 GCA_036563555.1 Roseomonas sp.
CGCGACCGGCCTGCCCATCGAGGCCCAGACCGTCTCCCAGATGGTGGACCGGGTCCTGGCCATGCCCGAGGGCACGCGCCTCCTGATCCTCGCCCCCATCGCACGGGGCAAGAAGGGCGAGTGGAAGAAGGAAATCGCCGAACTCCAGCGCCGCGGCTTCGAGCGGGTGAAGGTCAACGGAACCCTCCACCGGATCGAGGAGGTGCCCGCCCTCGACAAGAAGAAGAAGCACGACATCGAGGCGGTGGTGGATCGCGTGGTGGTGCGCGAGGGCGCCCAGCAGCGCCTGGCCGACAGCTTCGAGACCGCACTCGGCCTCTCCGATGGGGTGGTCTATCTGGAAGGTGCCGACAACGGGGAGCGGACCGTCTTCTCCTCCCGCTTCGCCTGCCCCGTCTCCGGCTTCACGATCGAGGAGATCGAGCCCCGGCTCTTCTCCTTCAACTCGCCCCAGGGCGCCTGCCCGGCCTGCGATGGCCTGGGCTCCGAAACCTTCTTCGACGCCGCCCTGGTGGTACCCGACGACGCCAAGACGCTCGCCGAGGGCGCGGTCGCGGCCTGGGCCGGCGGCGCTTCCTCCCCCTATTACGACCAGACGCTCGAAAGCCTGGCGCGCCACTACAAAGTCTCCACAAACACTTCCTGGGCCGATCTGGCGAAACCCGTCCGCGAGGCCATCCTCCACGGCACGGGCGAGGTGGTGACGCTCCGCTACAAAGACGGCCTGCGCGCCTATGAGGTGAAGAAGCCCTTCGAGGGCGTCGTCCCCAATCTCGAGCGCCGCCTGCGCGAGACGGACAATCCCTGGGTTCGCGAAGATCTCCAGCGCTACCAGTCCGACCGGTCCTGCCATGTCTGCAACGGCGCCCGCCTGAAGCCCGAGGCCCTGGCGGTGAAGGTCGCGGCCATGGACATCGCCGCCGCCTCCAACCTCTCCATCCGCAAGGCCATGGAGTGGTTCGCCGGCGTTTTCGACCAGCTCACCCCCCAGCGCCAGGAGATCGCCCGCCGCATCCTGCGGGAGATCAACGACCGCCTGCGCTTCCTCGTGGATGTGGGGCTGGACTACCTCTCCCTCGCCCGCGGCAGCGCCACCCTCTCGGGCGGGGAGAGCCAGCGCATCCGCCTGGCATCCCAGATCGGCTCCGGCCTGACCGGCGTGCTCTATGTGCTGGACGAGCCCTCCATCGGCCTGCACCAGCGGGACAACGAGCGCCTGCTCGGCACGCTCCGGCGGCTTCGGGACATCGGCAACACCGTCCTGGTCGTGGAACATGACGAGGACGCGATCCGCGCCGCCGACTACCTCGTGGATATCGGCCCCGCTGCCGGCGCCGGGGGCGGCCGCATCATCGCCCATGGCACGCCGGAGGAGGTGGCCGCCAACCCGGACAGCATCACCGGCGCCTACATGTCCGGCCGCCGCTCCATTCCCGTGCCGGAGAAGCGCCGCGCGCCCGATCCCAAGCGGATGCTCCGCGTGGTCGGCGCCACCGGCAACAACCTGAAATCGGTCAGCGCCTCCCTGCCGCTCGGCACCTTCACCTGCGTCACGGGCGTCTCGGGCGGTGGCAAGTCCACGCTGGTGATCGAGACGCTCTACAAGGCCACCGCCCGCCGCCTGATGGGCGCCGGCACCGTCCCCGCGCCGCATGAGCGGATCGAGGGGCTGGAGCATCTCGACAAGATCATCGACATCGACCAATCACCGATCGGCCGTACTCCTCGTTCAAATCCAGCCACTTACACCGGACTCTTCGCCCCGATCCGCGACTGGTTCTCCGAACTGCCGGACAGCCGCGCCCGCGGCTACAAGGCCGGCCGCTTCTCCTTCAACGTGAAGGGCGGGCGCTGCGAGGCCTGCCAGGGCGATGGCCTCATCAAGATCGAGATGCACTTCCTGCCCGACGTTTACGTCACCTGCGATACCTGCAAGGGCAAGCGCTACAACCGCGAGACGCTGGAGGTGAAGTTCCGCGGCAAGTCCATCGCCGATGTTCTTGAGATGACAGTGGATGAAGGGCTGGAGTTCTTCTCCGCCGTTCCTTCCATCCGGGACAAGCTGAAGGTCCTGACGGAGGTCGGCCTCGGCTACATCCATCTGGGCCAGCAAGCGACGACGCTCTCGGGCGGCGAGGCGCAGCGCATCAAGCTCTCCAAGGAACTCGCCCGCCGCGCCACCGGCCGCACCCTCTACATTCTCGACGAGCCCACGACGGGCCTGCATTTCGAGGATGTGCGGAAGCTGCTGGAAGTGCTCCATGCCTTGGTCGCCCAGGGCAACACCGTCGTGGTGATCGAGCACAACCTAGAGGTCATCAAGACCGCCGACTGGCTGCTCGACATGGGCCCCGAAGGCGGCGATGGCGGGGGCCGCATCGTGGCCGAAGGCACGCCGGAAGAGGTCGCCGCGAACCCGGAGAGCCATACGGGCCGCTTCCTCGCACCCCTGCTCGCCGGGCGCCCCGTCGCGGCCCCCGCGAAGCGCCGCAGGAAGGCCTGACGCGTCAGGTTTCCGCGCGATCGCGTAGGAGTCAGGTTTCCGCGCGATCGCGTAGGAGATGAACAAATCTCCTCCGGTCCTCACGCCCGGCTCAGACGCGGCTGCGCAGGCCCGCCCAGGTGACGGCCATCCGGTCCCCCAGGCCACGCGGACCCGGCGGCGTATCCCAGCGCCAGCCCGGGGAGGACAGGCGGGCGAGATCTCGCCGCGCCAGAACCGCCGGCAAGGCCGCGGCCACGGCCCGGCGCGGAAGGCCCCGCAACGCGTGCCGGGCCGGCTCCAGCGCCTCCAGCCCCGAAGCGGCGAGGCTTCGTAGCTGATCCGCCGCCTCGGAGGGAGAAGAACCCTTGGAGAGGATCTCGCGCGGCAGCGCTTCGCGCCCGGCTACCAGCAACACGGGAAGGCTGCGCAACGTCCCGGCCAGCCCATAAGCCGCGCCCACGCGCACCAGCGGCTCCGCGAAGCCGGCAGGTGCATCGAGCACGCGTCCCATCTCTGCGGCCAGCGCCCCGGCGGTGC
>DATCMG010000687.1:0-2052 GCA_036563555.1 Roseomonas sp.
CCTGCTCGCCGCTGCCCGAGCCCTGCGCGACCGCCACAATATCGGAGCGGTGCTCGTCACGCGCGGCCGGGACGGCATGACGCTGCTCGACGGCGACAGCGTGCACCACTTCCCCGCCGAGGCGGCCGAGGTGGCCGATATCTCCGGCGCCGGGGACACGGTGGTGGCGGTGGTCTCCGCGGGGCTGGCGGCCGGCCTTCCCCTTCCCGTTGCGGCGCGGCTGTCCAACGTCGCGGCCGGGCTGGTCGTGGGCAAGCTGGGCACGGCCGTCGCGCGCGATACGGACATGCTGGAGGTGCTGGGCGGCGAGCATGGCGCGCTGCGCAAGATCGTCTCCCGCATGCGCGCCGCCGAGGAGGCGGAGCGCTGGCGGCGGCGCGGCTGGCGCGTCGGCTTCACCGATGGCCAGTTCGACCTGCTGCATCCCGGCCATATCCACCTGCTGGAACAGGCGCGACGCTGGTGCGACCGGCTCATCGTGGGGGTGCATGCCGATGCGGCGGTGCGGCGCCTCGGGGGTTCCACCGGCCCGATGCAGGCGGAGGCGGCGCGCGCGGCGGTGCTCGCCTCCCAGCCCACCGTCGATCTCGTGACCTTCTTCGAGGAGGACACGCCCCTGGAGCTGATCGAGGCGATCCGCCCCGATGTGCTGATCAAGGGCGCCGACCACCGGATAGAGGAGGTGGTGGGCGGCGTCATGGTGCAGGAATGGGGCGGGGTCGTCCGGCTGGCCGAGTTGCTGCCGGACGCCGCAACAACTGTGGTTGACCTGCAGGGCTGAGGCGCGGCGGCCCGGATGGCCGCCGCATCCTTCAACTCAACCGGGTCAACTCAGCCGGTCTTCAGCTCCGGCCCTGCAGCGTCCCGATATCGATCAGGTGCTCGCGGATCCGGTCGCTGGCCAGCAGCGCCATGATCTTGTCCGGCACGGGCGCCTGGCCCTGCGCAATGGCGGTGGTCAGGTTCAGCAGCTCCTGGTGCCCCTGCTCCTGCACCTGCAGGAACATCTTGTCGAAATCCGCGCCGCGTGCGGATTGAAGGCGCTGGATCACCTGGGTCTTCTGGCCGCCGAACTGGGGCTCGGGGAAGTTGTGGCCGGCCAGCTTCATGGCCTGGGCGACGCCCTCCTGCTCCCGTGCCTCGAAATTGGCGAAGCGCTTCACCTCGGCATTGGACGCCTTCTCCATGCCGATCCGCGCCGTTGCCAGCGAGAAGGCGCCGGCCTCATGCGTCATCTTGGCAAGCTGCTCGGGCGGGGTGTTGGCGAGGTTGGCGGGCGGCGTCGCGGCCTGCGGCGTGGCACCAGGGCCGGGCGCGCGGGGTGTGTTGCCCTGTGCCTGGGCCATGGCGGGGAGGAGCGCGGCACCCGCGAGGGCAAACGGGATCGAGCGGCGTTGCATGGCGTTTCTTCTCCGGGATGGGGGGCGCCCGTTCAGGCGCGAGGAGAGAAACGGCCCGTCCCGGCCATGGTTCCGCCGGCCGGAATCCGCGCGCGCCACGGTGATGCCGCCCGTCGTTACTCGCAGAGCAGCGCCGCGCGCATCTCCTGGGCACCCACCGGATCGCAGGCCGCGGCCAGCCGCCCGGCCGCCAAAACGGCGTAGCGGTGCATCAGCGACTTGCGCCGGGCGCCCGCCAGGGCCTTGTGCGCGGTGTCGCGCAGCATCACCGCGTCGAAGCCGTCGCTGACGATCAGCCCGATCTCCTCGGGGATCAGTTCCTGCGGGAAGTCGCAATCCACGGCGAAGTAGAGCCGGTCGCACCAGTCCCGGTATTCCTGCCACTTGTTGTCTGAGAGAAAGTCGCGCGGACCGGACTTCACCTCTATGGCATAGAGACAGCCCTCCGGCGTCAGCGCCATGATGTCGAGCCGCCTGCCGCAGGGGATCGGCATCTCGGCCAGCGGCGCCCAGCGGTTACGCGCGCAGAAGCGCATGGCGGCACGGCATGTGGTGGCCGTGCGCTCGGGGATACTCAGGTCCAGCGGCATGTTCCCGTTTCGCCCCGGGGCGCGGGGCAGGTCAAGCTTCCCGTGCGGTCCGTTGCGGGTGT
>DATCMG010000690.1:0-5008 GCA_036563555.1 Roseomonas sp.
GAGTAACGAACCCGTGAGTCAATGTCACGCGTCAACACTAAATCTGTAAGGTTGCGGAACATTGTTGGGATCCAGTGGGCCTGGCGATTGTAGACTATGCTTACCGCTTCGAGCGTCTGAAGGGCGCCGCGCCGGGAGGGATATGAGACATGCTCCAGATCCCCCAATGCCCGCACCACCCCGCCGTCCGGACCGAGATTGCCCGCTCCACCAAGCCCTCGGGCGTCCTGGCCCGCCGCTTCGGGGTCAGCAGCGAGACGATCCGCAAGTGGTGGAAGCGAGGAGCTTCGGATTGTCTCGACCACTCGGTCCGGCCTCATAAGCTGCCCTGGAAGGTAACCGATGAGGAGCGCGCCATCATCTGCGTCCTCCGCCGGGCCACCCACTTCGCCCCCGGATGGACTGGGTTGCATGGACCAGCTTGAGGGCGCAGGAGGCGGTCGGCGGGTCCGCAGTCACGCGATACGGACGTATTCCGGCCGTCCGAGCTCGATCATGCGGTACCCCGTCCCGCGCCCAGCGCCCGAGCAGGCGTACGCAGGCGGTGTGGTAGGAAGCGCCTGTGCGGATCTGCTCCAGCAGCGACACCTCATCCACTGGGCCTTGCTGGGATTTGCCGTCCGAGGCACCGGGCGAGACCGTGTTCGGCTTGCCACGCCAAGTTTCGTCGAGCTCGTCCAAAAGATCGATCGGCGTGCCATCCACCAGTTCGACCCGATGGTCCGGATTCGAGCCGACCGAGCCAAAATAGTAGGCCTGGGACAAGGTCCAGCTCTCGATCGAGAATAAGCCGCGGAAGGCCCCATTCAGTCGGCCAAGCAGCTTGCTCCGCTCGCCGGGCGGCAGCTCCTGAGAGGTGGGGCACAGCACGCGCCAGCAGGGCTTGGCGGAGGCATGGGATGGCGAGGTGTAGACCAAGCAGAGGAGGTCCGCCTTGGTCGCAATCTCGACTGCATGCTCGAACGAGACCTGCTCGCCGTCGTAGTCGGCTTCCGCGCCCGTGATGGCCAGCACGTTCGCGTCGTGGCGCAGACTGTTCTTGTCGGTCCGGCTTTCTCCGAAGCGGGCAAGCTTGAGCCAGGGCAGCTGGTCCTTGCGCGCAGCTGTAGTGGACGTGACCCGGTCCGCGAGGCACCGAAGGGTGACCCACTCCTCGCGCTTGCTGGCCGCCACGTAGTCGCGGAAGAGCGTAACGGCGAAAGGGCGGTCCAACAGGCTCTCGGCCATGGTGCGCGCCTCGCTTCCGATCGACCCGTCCATCAGCCATGCCCCATAGAGGCGCGCGAGGCACGCAGCTGCTGAGCCTCAAAGGCCTCGATGTCGTCAATGCGGTAGACCACGCGCCCGCCGAGCTTAAGGAACTTCGGTCCCTGCCCCAGCCAGCGCCATCGCTCTAAGGTCCGCGGCGAGACGTTCCAGCGCAGTGCGAGCTCAAGCTGGTGAAGGTGGCGCAGGCGGCGCTCGCTCTCCGCGTAGTTCGGCGTGACCCTGACTGACATTCCATCTCTCCATGACGATTCAGGACGGCGTCAGAGAGAGAGGTGCAGCGCTGGCCACGATCCACGCCCACGATTCAATTGGTGGCGGATTAGATCGTGGCTTTGGATCGTGGGTTTAGGAGGCGGTAATTCGATCGAAGGTTGTTCTCGATCGTGGCAGCAGTAGGTGTGTGATGTGTCGGAGCCTTTTCCTTGATCCAAGCCTCAAGCCAGCGTGCTTCGCTGGTCAGCTCCGGAAGCAGGTCCCCGCTTTCAGCGCGCGCCTCCATCATCCGCTTGATAAGTGGGATGAAGGAGATCTTCCCAGGCGGGAACAGGTTGGCGTCGGGGCTCGCCACCACGCGCCGGTGATGCTCCTCCAGCAGGGCGAGGATAAGCTCGTCGCTAAGGTCAGCGACCTCCTCGGGCTTGAGCATAGCGCAGGAAGCTGGTGCCACCGGATCAGGGGGTGTGTGCTCGGCCTCGGTGCTGACATCTGTAGGATCCAGCGAACACTCAACCGCTGTCCAACGATGTCCATGTGCTGCAACGGACATGACACCGAAGTTGAACTGGAGATCAAACGCCCAGGTGGCCGGGATTTGCTGTTGGGCCATCATCAGGGTTGGCTTGGTCTGGACGCCAGTCAAGTAGATCTCACCGCCTGCAATCCGCCTTTGAAGGTCCCGAGCCAGATCGCTCCAGCTATTCTCCAGCAAGCCCCGCACCTCCAGTTGCCGGTTGCCGGACAACCCGTGCTCCGCGCTCTTGATGCTACTGGCTGCGCCGAGTTGAGGATGCCCAAGCTCTCGGAGCTCATCCGCTCGGAAGTAGCGCTCGCAACGGCGGATGTTCAGCAGCAGCAGCGGGTCGCACCAGCGGAGCAGGGCTTGGAGCAGTGGCAGCCGACGCTGATCAGCCTCTCCGGCCATTGGCACAGGGCCGAGGATTACACGGACGTCTTCGTACTTCTCCCCCGCCGCCTCAACGGTGTTCGCCGTCACGTCGATCGTCGCCTTATCCACAGCTTCGCGCGGAAGAACCACCACCGCTCCCGGGGCAGTCGCAGACGTTGGCCGGCCAGAGAGGTGAAATTCGCCGCGATTGACCCGGGCGGCCAAGTTGGACCGCAGGGCGAAGTGTGCATTAGACCATTGCAACTGCGCGCGAATGGTCTCGACCTCGCGCCTCTTGATTTCGCTGTCGGCTGTTGGAACGTCCCCGCTCGTAGCAGTCGGCTGATCAGTCAACCTCCAGACGAGCTGCTCGGCGTCGCGAAGGTCCCGGGTCAGATCGCGATCGCACAGCTTCTCCAGTGCTTCCGCAAACGGCAGAAGGACCGGCGGCTCAGGAGTCATAAGGAGCGGGGGCTCCGGCCATGAGGTCAGCTCCTGCGGCAGATTGCTCGTTTGTTCTAGATGGCGCTTGGCGGGTGGTCGATCCCCCTAACCCGGTGCGAAACCCCCGACCCGCTCAACATCACCGTGATCTGAATCTCCATCTCGCCCCGCACCTGCGCGAGGTCTGCAGCATCCTGGCCGCCGGCCTGCTGCGGCTTCGTGCCCACAGTGCCGAGGATCTCGCCCGCGACGCCGAACAGGCCCGGGTGCGGGGAGAGAGTTCGCTACACTTCCCGCCCGAACCGAGCGGTCGTGTCCCCACCCAAACTCGGAGACACGCATGACGCAGCGATCAACGGAATGGCGGGGAAGAGGCATCGGTCAGAGCCGGCCGGCCCCGCCTCTGCCCCCTGCACGCCCTCCTGCCCCAGTCTTCCCGGCCATCCCGCCTGCCGACGTCCTAGGCCGCCTGGCAGCCCTCCAGGCCGCACCCACGGCGCAGCTGAAGCAGCAATGGCGGGAGCTGTTCGGCAAGGAGCCGCCGCCCTTCAACCGCGCCTACCTCCAGAGCCGTCTCGCCTACCGCATCCAGGAGCTCGCCTATGGCGGCCTCCGTCCCGAGACCCGGGCCCGGCTGGAGGCACTCGGGGAACAGCTGGACGGCGGCAACGTGGTCC
The DNA here is from genome assembly GCA_036563555.1 of Roseomonas sp. Taxonomy (GTDB): domain Bacteria; phylum Pseudomonadota; class Alphaproteobacteria; order Acetobacterales; family Acetobacteraceae; genus Roseomonas. Next base: position 3,496 of record DATCMG010000690.1, read on the forward strand.
TGCGCCGGATCCGGGCCGATGGCCGACCCCTGGCCGGCACGCGCCTGATCCGGGAGTGGCAGGGAGTGGAGCACGCGGTCACGGTGCTGGCGGACGGCTTCGAATTCGAGGGGCGGCCCTACCGCTCCCTCTCGGCGGTGGCGCGGCACATCACTGGCACGCGTTGGAATGGCTGGACCTTCTTCGGGCTGAAGTCGCAGCGGGGTGGGGCATGAGCCGGCGCCAGGGCAGAGCGGCCGAGGTCGTGCCGCCCCCCCCACTCCCGTCCGGCGCCTCCGCTGCGCCGTCTACACCCGGAAGTCCACGGACGAGGGGCTCGACCGCGAGTTCAACACCCTCGATGCCCAGAGGGAGGCCTGTGAGGCCTATGTGCTGTCCCAGCGCGCCGAGGGGTGGACCCCCGTGCGGGACCACTACGATGACGGGGGCTTCTCGGGCGGCACCCTGGAGCGCCCTGCCCTGCAGCGGCTCCTGCGCGACATCGAGCAGGGCCGGGTGGACGTCATCGTCTGCTACAAGATCGACCGCCTCTCCCGCTCGCTGATGGACTTCTCGAAGCTGGTCGAGATCTTCGAGGCGCATGGGGTGACCTTCGTCAGCATCACCCAGTCCTTCAACACCACGACCAGCATGGGGCGGCTGACACTAAACATCCTGCTCTCCTTCGCGCAGTTCGAGCGCGAGGTGATCGGCGAGCGCATCCGGGACAAGTTCGCGGCCTCTCGGGCACGCGGCATGTGGATGGGCGGGCACGTGCCGCTCGGCTACGAGGTCAGGGACCGCAAGCTGCTGGTCAACGAGGCAGAGGCGGCCACCGTGCGGAGGGTGTTCACCGCCTTCCTGAACACCCAATCCGGCACCGAGACGGCCCGCCTGCTCCAAGCGGAGAGCCGAACCAGCCGATCGGGGCGGCTGCTGGACAAGGGGGACGTCTACAAGCTGCTGAACAACGGGACCTATGTCGGCGAGGCAGCGCACAAGGGGAAGGTCTATCCTGGTGAGCACCAGCCCATCATCGACCGGGCGCTCTGGGACAAGGTGCATGCGCTGCTGAAGGAGAGCCCGCACACCCGGGGCAACGGCGCCCGGAACCAGACGCCGGCGCTGCTGAAGGGGTTGCTGTTCGGGGCTGACGGCCGGGCGCTCTCGCCGACCCACACCCGACGACGAGGGCGGCTGTACCGCTACTACGTCAGCCAAGCGGCGCTGAAGGGCACAGAGCTGTCCGAGAGCACGGATTCCACCCTCGTGCGGCGCATCTCGGCGGCGGAGATCGAGGCGGCGGTGGTCGGGCAGGTTCGCGCCTTACTGCACCAGCCCGAGATCATCGTGGGCACCTGGGCCGCGGCACGGGCCAGTGATCCCGACCTGACCGAGGCGGAGACGCGGGACGCCCTGCACCGGCTGGAGCCGCTCTGGGATGAGCTGTTCCCGGCAGAGCAGGCGAGGATCGTGCGGCTGCTAGTGGAGCGGGTGACGGTGTCCAGTACAGGCGCGGACATCCGGCTCCGGG
>DATCMG010000694.1:0-2284 GCA_036563555.1 Roseomonas sp.
GTGAAGGCCGACGGCTCGCAGGTCCGGCTGCGCGACGTGGCGCGGGTCGAGCTGGGGGCGGAGAACTACGCCTTCAGCAGCCTGCATAACGGCCGCCCGACCGCCGGGATCGCGGTCCAGCTCGCACCCGGCGCCAATGCCGTGGCCACCGCGGAGGCGGTTCGCGCGACGATCGAATCCCTCCGCCCGACCCTGCCGCCCAATGTCGAGGTCGAGTACCCCCTCGATACGACGCCTTTCGTGGAAATCTCGATCCATGAGGTCATCAAGGCGCTGATCGAGGCGATGATCCTCGTCTTCATCGTCATGTACCTCTTCCTGCAGAACTTCCGCGCGACGCTGATCCCGACGCTGGCCATCCCCGTGGTTCTGCTGGGCACCTTCGCCGTCCTCTCCGTCGCGGGCTATTCCATCAACACCCTCACCATGTTCGCCATGGTGCTCGCCATCGGCCTGCTCGTGGACGATGCCATCGTGGTGGTGGAGAATGTCGAGCGCGTGATGGAGCAGGACGGGCTCTCGCCGATCGAGGCGACGCGGGTTTCGATGGACCAGATTTCCGGCGCGCTGGTCGGCATCGGCCTCGTGCTCTCGGCCGTGTTCCTGCCGATGTTCTTCTTCGGGGGCTCAGCCGGCGTGATCTACCGGCAGTTCTCGCTGACCATCATCACCGCGATGACCCTCTCGGTGCTGGTGGCGCTGGTTTTCACCCCCGCGCTCTGCGCCACCATCCTGCGCCGGCCGAAGCATGGCGAGCGCCGCGGCGTCTTCAAGTGGTTCAACCGCGGCTTCGACCGGACGAGCCGCGGCTATGTCCGGGGTGTCAGGCATATCACGGGCCGCCCCGCCCGCTTCCTGGTGATCTATGCGGCCCTGGCCGTGGCCATGGGTGTCCTTTACGCCCGGCTTCCCACATCCTTCCTGCCGGATGAGGACCAGGGCGTGCTGTACGCGCAGGTGGTCGCGCCACCCGGCGCGACGGTGGAGCGGACCCAACGCGCCCTGGATGATCTGATCACCTACCTGCTGAATGAGGAGAAGGGCGCCGTCGATTCCGTCATGGGAATCACCGGCTTCAACTTCAGCGGCCGTGGCCAGAATGCCGCGCTCACCTTCATCCGGCTGAAGGACTGGTCGGTCCGCGAGGAGGAGGAGAATTCCGTGGGCGCGCTGTCGCGCCGCATCATGGCGCGCTTTGCACGCTACCCGGATGCCCAGATCTTCGCCTTCGCGCCGCCCCCCGTGCGCGAGCTGGGCAATGCCAGCGGCTTCAACATGCAGCTCCTCGACAATGGCGAGTTGGGGCGCGAGGCGCTGGTAGCCGCGCGCGACCAATTGCTGCAGGCGGCCGCGGCCGGCCAGGTGGTGACCAATGTGCGCCCCAACGAGCAGAACGAGGAGCCGCAATTCAAGCTGGACATCGACTGGGAGCGTGCGAGTGCCCTGGGCCTGACCATCGGCCAGGTGAACAGCACCCTCTCCGCCGCCTTCGGTGCATCCTATGCCGGGGACTTCATCAACCGGGGGCGGATCAAGCGGATCTACATGCAGGGGGACGCGTCGGCGCGCATGCTGCCGGGCGACCTGTCGCGCTGGTATGTCCGCAACAGCGCCGGCGACATGGTTCCGTTCTCGGCCTTCTCGAGCGCGAGCTGGGAACTGGGGTCGCCGAGGCTTGCGCGCTTCAACGGCATCGGCGCCATCGAGATCCAGGGCAATGCGGCGCCGGGACGGACCACGGGCGAGGCCATGGCGGAGATGGAGCGCCTCGCGGCGGCGCTGCCTGAGGGCATCGGCATCGCATGGAGCGGTCTTTCCTATGAGGAGCGGGCCTCGGGCTCGCAGGCCTTCGCGCTTTACGGCATCTCGATGGTCGTCGTCTTCCTCTGCCTCGCGGCGCTCTATGAAAGCTGGGCGATTCCGGCCTCGGTGATGCTGGTCGTGCCGCTGGGCGTGCTTGGCGCCGTGGCCGCGACGCTGCTGCGCGGCATGTCGAACGACGTGTACTTCCAGGTCGGCCTGCTCACGACCATCGGCCTTTCGGCGAAGAACGCCATTCTTATCGTCGAATTTGCCAAGGAGCATTTCGAGAGCGGCGAGAGCCTGGTGGATTCCGCCCTTCACGCGGCGAAGGAGCGGCTACGCCCGATCCTGATGACCTCCCTGGCCTTCGTGCTGGGCGTCGTGCCGCTGGCCATCGCCACCGGCGCGGGGGCGGGCGGGCGCGTCGCGATCGGCACGGGCGTGGTGGGTGGCGTGGTCACCGGCACCGTGCTGGCGGTGT
>DATCMG010000695.1:0-3896 GCA_036563555.1 Roseomonas sp.
TGCCGAGGGTATGTCATAGGTGCCCTGCGGGTCGCGCGCCGGGACAAGGCGCCAGCCCACGGCATGGCAGCCCGGTCCGCGCATGAAGTCGGTATTGCCGGACCAGCCGGTCGCCACCACGGGGCGGCCCAGCTCCATCATCTCGGCGATTGCGAAGCCGTAGCCCTCCGACCGGTGCAGGGAGAGCAGCGCGTCGCTCGCCGCCATCAACGCCCATAGATCGCCGCGCGACAGGGATGAATCCATCACGCGCAGGTTCGGGCGCGCGGCCGCCGCTTCGGCGACCGCTGCCCAGCCAGGGCCGGCATGGGCGGTACCGTGCGTCTTAAGCAGGAGGATGTGGTCCGGATCATCCCCGAAAGCCCGGGCATGCGCCTCGATGGCCCCCAGCGGGTTCTTCCGGGCGAGGGAGGAGGTGGCGTCGAAGACGGCGAGGGTCACGAAGGCCTTCTCCGGCAGCCCGAAATCGGCGCGCCCCAGGGCGGAGGGGGCGGGACGGGGCATGGGATAGGGCACGACCTGGACGGGCGGGCCGCCGGGGCGTCGGCAGGCCCCGGCTACGAATTCCGTGCCGGCCCAGATGGCATGGCAGGCCGCGAAGCCGCGATTCCAGTCTGGTGGCAGGACCTGCAGTTCCCAATTCCACACCCCGATCACCCGCTTGCCGGCCACCGCTCTCCGCCCGAGGGCGAGCAGCGCCCAGGGCAGCATCGGGCCGTTCACATGGACCAGCAGCGTGCCCGGGCCAGGGGGCACGGCAGGCGGTGGACCCGCGGGGCCCTGGCGCAGCGGGCCGGTCAGGTCGGCCTCCCCCACCGCGAAGCCCTGGTCACGCAGGCCGGCTGCCAGGCGGCGCGTTGCCGCGCCAAGGCCGGTGGCCGCGTTGAAATAGCCTGCTACCGTTATCGGCAGGGCGGGCGGCGGCGCGGGCCGCGCAATGCGAGGGGCCAGCGTGGCCGTCAGAGAGAATAGGGCTTCCCGACGCGCCGAGCGTGGCAGGAGGGACCAGATCCGGTGAAGCGCGCTCATCGAGTGGTCTCCCGCAGCCGTCCGAGCCAGTCCACCAGGGTCGCTGCCTGGGCATCCCAATCGGTCAGCCGCGCACCGGCGGCGAGGGCACCGGCAGAGAGGGCGGCGCGGCGCGCAGGATCGAGCATCGCCGCCATGCTCTCCGCCAGGGCGGGAGCCGAGGCGTCCCGCGCCAGCAGCCCGGTCGTCCCGTGCTCGAGTTGGGCGGAGAGGCCGCCGACCGGCGTGGCCACCACCGGCACGCCAAGCGCGAGGGCGATCGGCAGCACGCCGGACTGGCTGGCCTCCCGATAGGGCAGCACCACGGCGCGCGCGGCGGCGACGAGCGACGGCATTTCGTGATCCGGCACCCAGCGCGGCTCCACCGTCACGCCCGGGAGGGCGGCGAGGCCGGGGGCACAGGCCTCCGGGTCACCCTCCCCCACCACGCGAAGGGTGACACCGGGATGCCGGGCGCGAAGCGCGGCGAAGGCGTCCCGCAGCAGGTCCAGCCCCTTATAGGCGCGCAGACGCCCGAAGAAGAGGAAGTCAGCCATTGGTCCCGCAGGTGCCGACCCAGCGGCGGGAATATGTGCGCCGAGCGGCAGGCGCAGGATGGGCAGATCCGGCCGGCGGGCCGCCACGGCACGCGCCACCGCCTCGGAGAAGGTCACGGCGCCGGCGGCGGCGTTCAGCTCCCGCCGCAGCCGCCAGTCCCAGGCGAAGGCGGGGTCGCCGGGATGGGGAAGGGCATCATGGACCATGCTGACGAAGGGGATTCCGGCGCGCGGCAGGGCGCCGGCCACCAGCGGAGTCCAGATATGGTTCATGGCCGAAACCACGGCATCGGCCCGCATGGCGCGTGCCTGTTCCACCAGGCGGCGCCGCAGGGCAGGCACCCGCGCGAGGCCCAGCGCCGCACCCGCCATGCCGCCGAAGGTTTCCACGGTGTCCAGGGGGGCGCCGATCGCGCGCGCCTCGGGCAGCAGCGCGTTGCGTTCGGCCAGCGACAGGCCGAGCGCCACCCCGGGCCGGCCGGCCAGCCCGCGCGCGAGGCAAAGGGCGAACTGGGCCCCACCGCCGCGGCGCCCCCAATACCAGAGCAGAATTCGCATCGGGCGGCGCGTAACACCCGAAATGCCTGGGGGAAAGCGGCACAGCCGAAAGCGGGCCTTGGCGCGGCCGGAACCCTGCGGCATAGGCGGTAAATGGCTTGGCGCCCCGCCCTTCCGCTCCTTCTCCTGTTGCTGGCCACCCTGCCGGCACGAGCGCAGGATGCGCCATCCTGTCCGAACGCCCCGGTACAGCCCCTTGTCTTGCCGCGCCTGGCCGAGGCCCTGCGCGGCGGCGAGGCGTTGGTTCTGGCCTTTGGAAGCTCCTCCACCCAGGGCGCCTACGCCTCTTCGCCCGAAAAGGCCTACCCGGCGCAGCTCGAAGCCGCTCTGCGGCGCGAGGGGCTCGCGGTGCGGGTTCTCAACCGTGGCCGGGGCGGTGAGGATGCGCTGGAGATGCGGGCGCGGCTTGAGGCGGATGTGTTGGCGGCGCGCCCTGCCCTGGTGATCTGGCAGCTCGGCGTGAACGGGGCCATCCGCGAGCAGAGCCTGACCCGCTTCCGCACCCTGCTGCGCCAGGGCGTGACCCGGATGCAGGAGGCGGGCGCGGATGTGGTGCTGATGGACAGCCAACGCGGCCGCTGGGTTGCCGCCCATTCCGTGCTGCGTGACGCCTTCGACGCCACCCTGGCCGAGGTGGCGGAGGAGCGCGGGGCGCCACTCTTCTCCCGCCGGCGGATGATGGATGCCTGGGTGGAGGGCGGCGTGGACGAAGCCGCGATGATCGCGCCCGATGGGTTGCACCACAACGACCGCGGCTATGCCTGCCTCGCCGAGGCATTGGCGTCCGGCATCCGGGCGGGCATCTCAATCTCGCGGTAGCGCGCGAGGATTTACAACTTATGGTTGCAAAAATGCTTGATCCCGACCTCTGCTGGGCGCTTGCGCCATCCGGTGATGGCGCCCGCCTAGTGCATCCGGTGACCCGGGACGGGCTTCCCGCCCTATTGGGCCGCCTGGAACCGGCCGCCGCGGCCTTCCTGCGGGAAAGCGGCTTCACGGCCGAGGCGGGGAAGGTCGTCCTGCTTCCAGGCGCCACAGGCGTTTCGGCGGCAGTGCTCGGCCTGGGTTCATCCACGGCGTCGCCCTGGCCCTATGGCGCCCTGCCTTTCGGCCTGCCTGAGAATACGGACTGGCGCCTGGACGATGGCGCCGATCCCGCGGCGGCGACGCTCGGCTGGATGCTCGGCGCCTATCGCTTCGCCCGCCACAAGGCACCATCCCGCAGCCCCGCGCGCCTTGTGCTGCCGGAGGGTGCCGGGGAGGCGCGGATTCTTGCGGAAGCGGTGCTCCGCGCGCGCGAACTGATCAACCTTCCCGCCGCCGATCTCGGCCCGGCCGAATTGTCGGACGCGGTACGCGGCGTGGCAGAGCGTTGCGGCGCGGCGTTCGAGGAGATCGCCGGCGAGGCGCTGGCCGAGGGCTTTCCGGCTATCGCGGCGGTGGGCGGCGGCAGCCATCGCGCGCCGCGCGTCGCGGTGATCCGCTGGCAAGGCGCAACCGACGGGCCATTGATCGCGCTGTGTGGCAAAGGCGTGTGCTTCGACACGGGCGGGCTGGACCTGAAAACACCCGATGGCATGAAGCGTATGAAGAAGGACATGGGCGGCGCGGCCATCATGCTCGGCCTGGCCGAGGCGCTGATGCGCTTGCGTGCGCCCATCCGCCTGCTGGTCGCGATCGGCGCGGTGGAGAACGCCGTGTCCTCCACCGCCATGCGGCCGCTCGACGTGTTGCGCACGCGCGCGGGGCTGACGGTGGAAGTGGGGAACACCG
>DATCMG010000715.1:0-8066 GCA_036563555.1 Roseomonas sp.
GGCGTCGAAGAGCACCTCGTAGCGCTGCATCTTGACGTGGGCTGTCCTGTCCGCGCCAGTGCCCGACTCTTCGATCCAGACTGCGTTGAAACCCATGGAGACGATATCGTCACCGGCCGCGTCCGTACCGGTGATCGTCTCGTAGAAGGACATGGACAGGTCGCGCTGGACGACTGTCGGGTCGGTGCTGTCGGAGAGGGAGAATTCCGGGCCGAGAAGGCCGGTGGGGCTGGTGGCACGGGCGCGCAGCAGGCTCGGGCCGTCGCTGGTCGCCTGCTCCTGCCAGGCGGCGAGATAGCCATCACCCCAGCCCACGATGGAGAGGGGTTCGCTCAGGATCTCGCCTTCCCCGTCGCTCAGCGTCACCGGGCCTGGAAGCACCTCGTCCAGCGGGGCCAGCACATGGTCGAAGGCTTGGAAGCGGATGTATGTCCCCGGGGCCGGATGGGCCGGGTCGAAGGGCTCGCCTGGGAGCGGCGGCGGCACTGTGGCAACATAGACGACGCCGAAGTTTTCTCCGGATTGATCTGCTACGGCCGGACGAGATAGGATGGATTCTGAATCGAAAGTATTAGCTCTCGTACCGAAGCCGTTGAGTTCGCTGGGGTTGTTTGCCCAGGGGCTCGGTGCGACCATGGCACTTCTCCTCAACACTTCGGTGCGCTGCACCAGTGGCGAGTGTTCTTAAGGCACATCACAGGCGTGTGTGCGATACGGCCACAGGTTTGGTTTCATGCGCCTGAAGTCTCAAATTTTTCAGACCTAGGTCTGATGGCGGCCATAGGGACTCCGGTTCGGGTGATCTCGATGCGTGGGTTTCGCGTGCCCGAATTGCGCTGGGACAAGCGATACCGAAAACTCACCGAAGAGCTGGCGGCGGAACCGAATCATTTCCGACGTGCCGCCTCAATGGGGCTGGTCGTCATGCATAACGCGAGGACAACGAGACGGTCAAAAAGCCCGTTCGGCCGCCGATACTGCGGCGGAAGTTGGTGGCCGGAGTGACAGCGTTCTGGCTTTTCAGGAAGGCACAAGTTGTGGCGGCCTGGTGCGGCGAACTGCCATGGAGCGTGGTCTCAGCCCGGTTGTTCCTTCCTGACGGATACGGAGCGTCCGACGCCGCGAAAGCGGTCAGGCCTCGGTAAGCGGGATTTTCGGCCGAGCCCACTGCCTGCGAACCGTCTCGGCAATCCGTTCGGTTCCGGTGACGATCGATAGGTCATCAATACTGTCAGACAAAGGTCTGAACCACATGCGACTTCAGGCGCATGAAACCGAACCTGTGGCCGTATGGCACACACAGCTGTGAAATGGCTACAGACACTAACCTTCCGCGCATCGTGCGGAGGCAATCGCGATTGAGACGAAGCCGTCGAGATTGGCGCGAGGATGCGAGGCATGGACATGAGCACCAGTGTCGGAAGAACTCTCGCAGGTCAGAAATTCCACGGGCGAGGCAAAGTCGCCGCCTTTGCGCTGTTCAGCGTATCGGCACTGACGCTCAGTGGCGGCACGGAACCGGCACAGGCCCAGAGCGCGGCCTGTGCGCGCGAAATCACGGCTGATGTCGTGGCCTTGGACCAGGCGGTGCAATTCAACCGCTACGGCGCGCACCACCCGGGCTACATGATCTACGCACTGCGCGAAGATGTGGTCGCGAAGGACGGCGGCACGTCGTTGAGCGCTGGCCGGGTGAAGCTGCGCGAGGACAAGCGCCCGCGTCCCCTCGTGCTCCGGGCCAATGTCGGCGATTGCCTGACGATCAACTTCCAGAACCTGCTCGGCTCCTCGCCGCTATCGGTGCCGGGCGTATCGGTGGACCAGCCCGCCACGCGCGCCGCGGGATTGCACGTCGCGGGCTTGAATTATGTCGGCGGAATCGGTTCGGACGGCGCGAATGTCGGCGCCAACGCCTCCAGCCTGGCGCTTCCGGGTGGCCAGAGAACCTACAAGCTGCACGCGACGCGCGAAGGCGTCTTCGGCTTTTACAACTCCGCGGTGCAGAATGGCGGGGAGGCCAATATCGGCTCCTCGGCCTTCGGCATGTTCGGCGCCGTCGCCGTGCAGCCAGCCGGCGCGGAATGGTACCGCAGCCAGGTCAGCCGCGAGGAACTCGACCTCGCCACGCGCCGCGATCCGGCCAATGGCAACGCGTTGAAGACGCTGACGACGGGCCATCCGGATATCGACTACAACGCGGTCTACCCCTCTGGCCACAAGTTCGCGGGCCGGCCGATCCTGGCAATCCTGCAGGGCACCCGCATCGTGCATGGCGACCTCAACGCCATTATCACGGGCCCGAACCGCGGCCGCTTCCCGGCCAACACCTTCCGTTCAAATCCGGTGCTGGAGCCGAACCGGACGACGCCACAGGGTGAAGGGGCCGGCACGCGTGACCGTCAGGATCCCTACCGCGAGTTCGTTCTGCAGTTCCACGACGAGGTGAAGTCCATCCAGGCCTTCTCGCAATTCGAGGATCCGGTGCTGGGCCACACGCTGCACAGCGCCCGCGATGGCTTCGGGATCAATTACGGCATCACCGGCATCGGCGCGCAAATCCTTGCCAACCGCTTCGGCGTTGGCCCCACAGCCACCTGCGCGGAATGCAAGTATGAGGAGTTCTTCCTCGCTTCATGGGCCGGGGGTGACCCTGCGCTGCTGGTGGACACGCCGGCCAATGCGCAGCTCGGTGCCGATGACCGGCGCGACCCGAATGTGCCGTCATCCACCCGGGCGCTGTATCCTGACGATCCCGCCAACGTGGCCAGCAGCTATCTCGGCGATCGCGTGCTGATGCGGAACGTGCATTTCGGCAAGGAAGGGCACATCTTCCACCTCCACGCGCATCAGTGGCTCTTCAACCCGGACCAGCCGACGGGCTCATCCTACCTCGACAGCCAGTTGATCGCGCCGGGCTCCGGCTACACCTATGAGATCGCCTATAACGGTTCGGGCAACCGCAACCAGACTGTCGGCGACAGCATTTTCCACTGCCATCTCTACCCGCATTTTGCCCAGGGGATGTGGGGGCTGTGGCGTGTCCATGACGTGTTCGAGCGCGGCACGGAGATCGACAGCGACGGTAGTGCCGCCCACCTGTCCCGCGCGCTTCCGGATGGCGAGATCATGGACGGGACGCCAATCCCGGCTATCGTGCCGATCCCGACCATGGCGCTGGCGCCGCTGCCCGCGCCTGTGCATATCGAGAACGGCCAGGCGGTCCTGGCCAGTGCCGGGACCGAAGCTGAAAACAACCCGGGTTTTCCCTTCTTCGTCGCCGGCCGTGCCGGCCACCGCGCACCCCGGCCGCCTCTCGACGTGATCGATGACGGCGGGCTGCGCCGGCATGTGGTGACGGGCGGCGAGGCCGTGGCCCAGCTCACCCGTCACGATCTGGACAAGGTGAGCGAGAGCCTGGAGATCCGCTGGCTGGACGAGGCGGGAGAGCCGCAGGAGCGGGCGGCGATGGCCTTCCATGCCCGCCGCGTCCATCCGAGCGTGACGCCGGAGGGGACGGCGCGCGCCTTCGTCACCAATGGGCGTCCGCCGGTGCGCGGCGCGCCCTATGCCGATCCCTGCGTGCTCGATACCGGTGCGGCGGCGCCGGGCGCGTCGAACCTGCGGGTGTACAAGGGTGCGGCCCACCAGATGCGCCTGGTGATGAACCGTGCCGGCTGGCACTACCCGCAGGCGCGCATGGTGTCTCTGTGGGAGGACGTGCAGCCGACGATCAATGGCACCCGCGCTCCGGAACCACTGGTGATGCGCGCCACGTCCAATGAGTGCATCGAATTCCAGCACACCAACCTGATCCCGTCGATCAATGCTATGGACGACTATCAGGTCCGCACCCCGACCGACATCGTCGGGCAGCACATCCATCTCGTGAAGTTCGACGTCACCAGCTCCGACGGATCCTCGAACGGATGGAATTACGAGGACGGGTCCATGGCGCCGGCGGAGGTCCGCGAGCGTGTCGCCGCTATCCGCCATCGCTATGGCTGCGCGGCCAGTGACGAAACCGGCGAAGGCAACTGCCCGAGGGCGCGGGCGCATCCCTATTTCGGGGCGGGTCCGAACAACGCCTATCTCGGCGCCCAGACGACGGTTCAGCGTTGGTTCGCCGATCCGGTCGTCAATGCGGGCGGGCAGGACAACACCCTGCGAACCGTATTCACGCATGATCATTTCGGCCCGTCCTCACACCAGCAGAACGGCCTCTACGCCGCGCTCGTGATCGCGCCGGCCGGGACGAGCTGGAGCCACCCGGAAACGGGCGTGCCCCTGAATTCCCGCGGCGCGCGCCCGGATGGTGGCCCGACCAGCTGGATGGCCAATGTGCGGACCCCGAACCCCGGTGATTCCTACCGCGAGTTCGTCCTGCAGGTTTCCGACTTCGTCAGCGCCTATCAGGAGAATGCCGGCATCGACGCGAATGGCCAGTCGCTGTCCGATCCCGCCCGGGCGATCAACCCACCGCATCGCGAACGGTCCGGCCTGCCTTATCTGGTGACCTGGGGGCGCACCTGCCCGGGCGGCGTGGCCCCGCCATGCCCGGAGGCCGTGTCGGCCGCCGACACCGGCACCTTCACGGTGAACTACCGCAACGAACCGCTGGCGCTTCGTCTCTTCGACCCGAACAGGCGCCGCGCCGATGGCTCCGGCAACGGCGCCCAGGCAGCGGGCACGGCGGGCGATGCCTCCTATGCCTTCCGCTCGGACGTGCAGCGCGCCATGCCGCAGTTCAACAGCCAGCCGACCCGCAGCTCGACCAACTACACCCATCCGGCGCTGACGGCCGGGCTTGAGCCCGGTGATCCCTGGACGCCCATGCTCCGCGCCTATCGTCGCGACAAGATCCAGGTGCGGATGCTCTCCGGCGCGCATGAGGAGATGCACGCCATCTACTTCGGCGGGCTGCGGTGGCTGTGGAATTCGATGGACCCCAACTCGGGCTGGCGGTCGGCCTCGATGCAGGCGATCTCCGAGCACTTCGAGATGGAAATCCCGCTGGTCGCGCCGGAAGGCGATATCGGCCCGCACACCGACCATCTCTACTCCACCTCCGCCAGCGCCGGCGGCTATTGGCACGGCACCTGGGGGCTGGTGCGGGCCTATGAGTATCAACGGCCCGACCTGCTGCCGCTGCCGAACAACACGCCGCGGGCCCAGGCCACCAACACGCGCCTGCCGGACGGCACGGTGATACCCCTCGGCACCACCGCCACCGCCCGGAACCTGCCCAACTTCAGGGGCGTGTGCCCCAGCACGGCGCCGATGCGGCGCTACTCGGTCTCGGCGGTGGCGGCCAGCCAGGCCATCGGCTCCCAGGGGATCGTCTACAACGACCGCCTGGGCAACTATTCCGGTCAGCGCGGTCCGATCACGGACCCCACGGGCGCGCTCTATGTGCTCGACAGCGATCTGAGCAACGGCAAGATCATCGCCGGCCGGCCGATCGAGCCGCTGGTGCTCCGGGCTGCCGCGGGCGACTGCATCGAGGTGACGCTGACCAACCGCCTGCCGACGACCTGGGCGGACCAGGTGATCGCCACCGCCAACCACAACTTCTTCATGCTTCCGGGCAATGTGGACAAGTTCAACGCCAACCAACTGCGGCCCTCGATGGAGGTAGGCCTCAGCCCGCAGCTGCTCGCCAGCGACGTGACCCGCAGCGAAGGCATCAATGTCGGCCTGAACCAACTTCCGGCCAATGCCAACCGGCAGCCGACGGTCGGGCCGGGCGAAACCACGACCTATCGCTGGTATGCCGGCCTGCTCACCATGTCGGCCACCAACGACCTGGTGGCGACGCCGGTGGAGTTCGGCGCCCTGAACCTGCTCCCGGCCGACCGTCTGCGGCACAGCAACAAGGGCCTGATCGCCGGCATGGTGGTGCTGCCCCAGGGCTCGAGCTGGGTCACGGACGCGACCACCCGCATGGCATCCACCGTCACCATGCCGGGCGGCCGGCAGTTCCGCGACTTCGTGGTGATGTTCCAGAACGATGCGAGCCTGCGGGCGGGTGGCCGCCCCGTCTGCCCGTCGGGCGCGATGGAGGGCATCGAGACAGCCACGCCCCAGAGCATAGCCACGGTGGGCTGCAAGGGCGCCGAGGACTGGGAGGATGCGGGCAACGCCGCTTTCAACTACCGCGCCGAGCCGATGTGGTTGCGGCTCGGCCATCCCCCGGGCGAGAATTTGGGCATCACCCGCCGGCTGAACTACGCGAACGCGCTGTCGAACAGCCAGGTGGGCGGCGATCCCCGCACGCCGATCTTCACCGCGAAGAAGGGGCAGGAGGTTCGCTTCCGGCTGCTGCAGAACGGTGGTCACGAGCGGACCGGCGTCTTCACCCTGCACGGCCACAACTGGTCCATGCTGCCCTATGCGAACGGGACAGTGCCGTCGCAGCGAATCGAGGGTGTCCGGTCGCAGCCCGGCTACTCGCCCTCGCCCGCGACGGGCACCCGCGACGCCATAGGACCCGCGCAGCACTACAACATCGTGGTCGAGAAGGCGGGCGGTTCGGCCGGGGTCACGGGGGACTTCCTGTTCCGCAATCAGATGCCCGACACCTTCGACATGGGCGCCTGGGGCCTGATGCGGGTGACGCCGTGACGCCTCTCGACCATCTGAGGGGCGTGTCCCGACGCTCCTTGCAATGCGGCCTGCTCGGGGGGGCTGGCGGGCCTGCTTTGGCCCGTCGTCGCCACACCAGCTAACGCGCCAGCTGACTCAAAATGCCCCGGCGCTGGCCAAGTGCTATCCGCGCCGGGGCGTGCTGCTGATCGCCCAGCCCGATACCCGAGCTGCCCGCCAGCAACGGCACGAGCCTGGAGGAAGCGGCTTCTGAAAGCCTCGATGGAGGCGTCGTCATGTCGCACGAGATTTCAACAAGGATGCTCTCGCCACCGCAGCCGCTAATAATTGGGCTGCTGCTGGGGCAGATGTTCTCGCCGCGCGAGACTACTTCGACGCGCTGTCCCAGACGGTTCCTATGCCGCCGGGGAACTCTAAAGAGGTCCGCTTGGGCATTATGAAGGCCTTCTTGGATCTCCCCAGCATCGTCAGCGAATTCGCGACTGGGCCTGGGATCAGCGAAACGCCGACCAGGACGAGAAAATCATCCCAGCGGCCAAGTGCTCGCGGACGTCATGAAAGTGCTCCAGGATTTTCCGCCTTTCCCGTCCGATCTCGTCTCGAAGTTACGCTGAAACTGCCCTGATGGCCTCGGCACCAGCCATGGAGATTCTGGGCGTCGCACGCATACGGCTCATGCGCCAGAATGCCCGGACCGGGAAGAGAACCCGGCGCCGCATCAGGCGGTCCTCAATCGGAAGGAATCCAGCGCATGTCCAAAGGCAAATGGATCAGCGCCGGTGTTGCGGCATTCGCTATCATCGTGGCCGCTACGTTGGGCCGTGGCGAACCGAGCGGCTCCAGAGAAGACCTCTTGGACTGCTCCCGAATAGCGGCGCTGGGGTATGCTGCCTGTCCCTTGGGCTTGGCACGGGAGGGCGGGGCAGTGATCGGTGCTGCCACACGGTGCCAGATTGAGCGCGAGCGCACCGCCACAGCGCGGACTGAGCTGGAACGGGTGATCAGAACCGTCCCTGGGCATCCCGAGCGGCGCGAAGTTGTTCTCCGCGTGGCGGACGTTCGGTTCTTCGCGGTCCGCTTCGCCGATTTGGACGGACGCGAGCGCGTGCGGTGCCAACGGGCAGTCCCGCGGTTTGAGGCTTTGGAAACCTCTCTAAGGCAACATTGAACACCTGTCGGCTACTCACGCTGCCACCTCGGCCGGCGCTGGCGCGGGGAACACGTCGTGCCACTCGAGATGGACACCACCTTCCCAGAGTTTCGACCCGCTTTCACGCCCGGCAGGGACAGTACCGCGCCTTCATCCACGCCCACCGACGCCTGAACGGTCGCGCCGGTTCCGTTGCAAGCTTGCGGAGCCACCCCGAGCAGGTACAAACCAGTATCTCGTCGGAGTGTGCTCCGCCGCCTTCCTTCGAACGAGTCGGCTCAGAACGAGGAAGGGCCTGTCCCGGTTCTCCGGG
>DATCMG010000716.1:0-2905 GCA_036563555.1 Roseomonas sp.
CCTGCCGAAGGCGCCGGATGCGGCCATCGTGCTGCTGGGGCCGGAGCGAGCGGAGGCGGCGGTGCGGGATCTCGCGGCGCGTGGCACGGCGGCGGCCATCGTGCTGGCCAGCGGCTATGGCGAGACGGATGCGGAAGGGGCGCGCCGCCAGCAGGCGCTGAAGGAGGCCGCGGGCTCGATGCGGCTGCTGGGCCCGAACACGATCGGGCTGGTGAACCTGACGGATCGCATCACCCTCTCCGCCACCGGCGCGCTGGAGATGGGTAACCTGCGGGCAGGATCCATCTCCGTCGTGTCGCAGAGCGGGGGGATTCTCGGCTCGCTTCTCTCCCGCGCGACGGATCGCGGCATCGGCTTTGCCAAGCTGGCCTCCACAGGTAACGAGGCCGATCTTGATAGCACCGACCTGATCGAGCACTTGTTGGACGACGAGGCCACGCGCGTCATCGCCGTCTACCTGGAGGGGCTGCGGCGGCCGGAGGCCTTCCGGCGCGTGGCGCTGCGGGCGGCGGCCATCGGCAAGCCCATCGTCATCTTCAAGGTCGGCCGCTCGGAATCCGGGGCTCGCTCGGCCAGTTCCCATACCGGCGCGCTGGCGGGGGCGGACCGGGTCTATGACGCGCTCTTCCTCCAGTGCGGCGTGATCCGCGCCGAGACCTTTGCCGACCTGCTGGACATTCCCGCGGCGCTGGCGGTGGGGCGCCGTGCGGCGGGGAAGCGCGTGGCGATCCTCACCTCCACGGGTGGCGCAGGAACGCTGGTGGCGGACAGCCTGGGCCTGGCTGGCTTCGACGTGCCGGCGCCGGATGCGGCCACCGCCGCGCGCATCGCTGCGCTGACGGGGGAGGGGGCCTCGGCTTCGCGTAACCCGGTGGACGTGACCCTGGCGGGGCTGCGGCCAGACCTCTTCCGCGGTGCCATCGACGTGCTGCAGGAGAGCCCCAGCTATGACGCGACGATCGTAATCGTCGGCTCCTCCTCCCTCGCGCAGCCGAACCTCGTCTCGGACGCGGTGGTGGAGTGCCAGGCGCGCAGCGACAAGCCGATCCTGTGCTATGTCAGCCCGCATGCGCCGGAGGTGACGCGGCTCCTGAACGGGCAGGGCATTCCGGCCTTCACCGCGCCTGAGAGCTGCGCTTCGGTGTTGGCGGCGTTGCAGCCGCGGCCGGCGCCTTCGGCGCTGCCCATGCCTGCCGCCGTCGATCCTGCCTTCAGCGTCCTGCCACCGGGGCCACTTAATGAAGCCGAGAGCAAGGCACTCTTCGCCCGCTTCGGCGTGCCGGTGACGAGGGAGACAGTGGTGAGGGACGCGGCCGAGACGAAGGCTGCCGCGCAGGGCCTGGGCGAGCGCATGGTGCTGAAAGTCCTGTCCCGCGAAATCCTGCACAAGAGCGACCTGGGCGGGGTAAAGGTGGGGCTCTCGGCCGCTGAGCTGCCGGATGCGGCCACGGCCATGCTGGAGCGGCTGAAGGCCGCAGGCGCGCCGACGCCGGAAGGATTCCTGGTGCAGGAGATGGTGCGGGGCGGGGTGGAGATGATCCTGGGCTTTCACCGCGACCCGCAACTCGGCCCCGTGTTGCTGCTGGGCATGGGCGGTATCGCGGCGGAGCTGCTGCAGGACACGGCGCTGCGGCTGCTGCCCATCACCCGAGCCGATGCGGAGGGCATGGTGGCGGAACTGCGCACGACCGCGCTTCTGCGGGGCTATCGCGGCGCGCCGCCAGCGGACGTGCCGGCACTGCTGGACGCCATCATTGCCTTCGCCACCATGGTGGGCGCAGGCGGGGAGCGGCTGCTGGAGGCGGAGATCAACCCGCTTTTCGTCCTGCCGGAGGGGCAGGGCGTGCGGGCCGTGGATGGGCTTGCCGTGCTGAGCTGAGCCTGACTCGCCCACCCGGCATGCATCATCGGATCCCGTGGGGTAATCTGGGAGATGTCAGCCATTCTCCCGACGCGGTGGGGCCGAGCGACGCAATAGGGCACCTGCCAAGCGCTCGGTACAGCCGGACAAGCAGAAAGAGCCATACTGGCCTATGGGTGCTGCCGGGTAATCACGGTGGCGCAGGCCCGCGAAGGCAAGGGCCTGGATGTACAGCGCCGGCAGTCATAGGGCTAGGCGCACATGCAACATCGAAAACCTTCTCGCCCGAGCCGTCCAGGAGCATTCAGCATTCCGCGCCACTGTCTCGGCTCGAGCGCTTGACAGTATTCGGACAGGCTCCGCTATGATTCCGCGTTTCGCGGCTCAACACGACGACCCTCGGCGATGACGCAGCCGCCTCCGGATGGGAAAGACGTAAATGGCGGGACAAAGCGCAGCAGCCGTGGGAGCAACCGATAATCTGACGGCCAGAAAGGCTGTCGGCGCTGCGGTGATCGGCAACGTGTTGGAGTGGTACGACTTCTCCGTCTACGGCTATCTGGCAACCATTCTGGCGCGGCAGTTCTTCCACAGTGAAGATCCAACCACCGCTCTGCTCGCAACCTTCGCCGCATTCGGCATCGGCTTCGTGGTGCGTCCAGTAGGTGGCATCGTGATCGGTCGGATGGGTGACACCCATGGACGCAAGGCCGCCCTGCTGCTGACTATTTTCATGATGGCTTTCGGCACGGTCGCCATCGGCCTCCTGCCCACCTATGAGAGCATCGGCATCCTTGCCCCGATCCTGCTGGTGATTTGCCGATTGGCCCAGGGCTTCGCGGCCGGCGGCGAATGGGGAGGCTCCACGGCCTTCATCGTGGAATGGGCACCACAGAACCGCCGCGGTTTCTTCGGCAGCTTCCAGCAGGCCAGCGTCGCTGGCGGCCTACTGCTCGGCTCCGCCGTTGCTGCGATCTTCAGCACCGTTCTCCCGACGGAGGCCATGGAAGCCTGGGGCTGGCGCCTTCCGTTTCTCCTCGGTGG
>DATCMG010000226.1:0-3701 GCA_036563555.1 Roseomonas sp.
AGCCGGACCGCCAGGAGTTCCGCGATGCCATGGCCCGGCTCGGCGCCGCCGTGACCATCGTGACCACCGATGGCCCGGGTGGGCGCGTCGGGATCACGGCCAGCGCGGTCTGCAGCGTGACCGACTCGCCACCCACGCTGCTCGTCTGCATGAACCGCAACAGCAGTCTCAACCCGGCGGTCCAGTCCAATGGCGTGCTCTGCGTCAATGTCCTGCCGGGCGATGCGCAGGAGCTCTCCAACCTCTTCGCCGGCTTCACCGGGGCCGACCAGACGGCGCGCTTCGCCAGGGGCAACTGGACGACCCTTGCCACCAGCGCCCCGGTGCTGGAGGAAGCGGTCGCCGCCATCGATTGCGAGGTGGAGGAAGCCCTCGAAAAGGGCACCCACAGCGTGATCTTCGCCCGGGTGCGGGCGATCCGCCTCGGCGCACCGCGCCCGGCGCTGATCTGGTTTTCCCGCAACTATCATCCGGTCGGAATGCCGGAGTAGCAGGCGCGCGGCCACCGGCCGCGCGCCATTCCGCCGGTCAGACGACCCGGCGACGCTCGGCCAGCTGGACCAGGTCCCGCGTGCCCGTGCGTGCGCCGATGATGGCGGCAAGCGCCCCGAGCACCAGAGCGGCGAAGACCCAGAAAGCCGCGGCCGCGGCGGCCTTGGCCGCGGTATCCGCCGCCTCGCGGGCCTTCTGCTCGGTCTCCTGGGCCACGCGCTGCGCCTCGGCCTCGTAGGACTGCACGCGCGTGGCGGCCTCCTGCTCCGTTACGCCGGCCTCGGCGGCGACCAGGCGGTTCAGCCGGGTCCGGTCGTCATTGGAGAGGTTGCCGTTCACCACCCGCTTGCTGACCAGCGAGCCGATCTCGGCGCTGCGCTGCTCCGGCGTCATCCGGGCCGGGTCGGCAGGGCCGGAAAGGGCCATGCGGGCCCGGTCCACCAGCGCTTCGGTGTCCACCTGGGGCATGACGGCCTGGGCGGCCTGGCCGGCGGCCTGCCCGGCGCCCTGGGCAATTCCGCCCACCGCGTTGGAGATGGCCGTGGTTGCGGTGCTCGCGGCGCCCGAGACCATGCTGCCCAGCAGCACCGCCGAGACGAGATAGGCCGTCGCCCAGACCGCGCTGCCATGCAGCGTGGCGTCCGCGCGGTCCGCGGTGCCGGACAGCCGGGCAGCCGCGTAGCCGCCCAGGGCCAGGCCGAGCAGGTTCGAGACGAGCAGCCAGATGCCGCCCGCGATCCCGAGGGTGCTGGCGGAGGGGGTGTCGCGCGCCGCCGCGTCCACCGTGGTGACGCCAATGGCAAAGCCGAGGACATTCAGCGCCGTGCCGACGGCGATGGCGATCAGCGCCCCCGCGAGGATCGCCCCCCAGGAAATGCGGTGCCGCAGCACCGGCGCGCCCTCGGGCATGGTGGGCGCGGTGGCCTGGGATTGAGGTTGGATAGAGCCGGACATAAGCATGCGTTCCTTGCTGCGAGCCTTTTGGGCCCCGCCGGGGAACGGAGGCATTCGGCGCAAGTTGCCTAACGATTGGGCATGCGCGGACAGCGTGTTCCGAAAGCCACGAAAAAGCCACGAATGGCCGAGGCAAAAACGCAGAAGGCCCCGGCGGTCTCCCGCCGGGGCCTTCCCATCGCGTGGCCGGTTCGCGGCCCGCGTCACGCGGTGACCCGTCGGGGTTTAGGCGCCGACGGTGATCCGGGTGGCGAGTGCGAAGACCTGGTTGATGCGATGAGACACCGGATCACCTCCTTTCATGCTGTTGACGAGGCAGGAGATGGGTTCCCCTCCTGTTCGCTTCAAGACATCTCGGCATAGGCGCCGTTCTTCCAGACATAGAAGACGTAGTCCGGCACGGTGACATCGCCCTTGCGGTCGAAGCTGATCGGGCCGAGCACGGTCTGCCAGGGGCCGCTGGACTTCATCGTTTCCGCCACGCGGCGGGGATCGACGCTGTTGGCCTTCTTCGCCGCCTCGGCCCAGATCTGGGTCGCGGCATAGGTGTAGAGGGCGAAGCCCTCGGGGTTGACGTTGCGGGCCTGGAAACGCTGCACCACCTCGGCTGCCGTCGGGCGCTTCCGGGGATCGGAGGAGAAGGTCATCAGCGTGCCCTCGCCGGCCGCGCCGCTGATTTGCCAGAACTCGTTCGTCATCAGCGCATCACCGCCGATGAGCGTGACATTCATCCCCTGCTCCTTGGCCTGGCGCACGATCAGCCCGGCCTCGGTGTGGTAGCCGCCGACATAGATGACATCGACATTCGCGGCCTTCAGGCGGGACACCACGGCGTTGTAGTCGCGCTCGCCGGGGGTATAGGCGGCGTAGATCACCTCCGTCAGGCCGGCGGCGTTCATCGCCTTCTTCGTCTCGTCCGCCAGGCCCTTGCCATAGGCGGAGTTGTCGTGAAGCACGGCGACGCGCTTCCCCTTATAGGTGTCGGCGATGTACTTGCCGGCGATCGCGCCCTGCTGGTCGTCCCGCCCGCAGGTGCGGAAGGTGTTCCAGGAGCCGTTGTCCGTATAGGCCGGGTTGGTGGAGGCGGGGCTGATCTGCAGCACGCCCTCCTCCGTATAGACCTTGCTGGCGGGAATGGAGGAGCCGGAGCAGTAATGCCCGATCACCACCCGCACCTGCCGGCCCGAGAGCTGGTTGGCGACGGAAACCGCCTGGCGCGGGTCGCAGGCATCGTCGCCCGTTTCCAGCACGAGCTGCTGGCCCAGCACGCCGCCGGCGGCGTTGATATCGGTGACCGCCTGGGTCGCGCCCTCGCGCATCTGGGCGCCAAAGGTGGCATTGGCGCCGGTCAGGGGCCCGGCCATGCCGATGCGGATGGTGCGGGCCTGGGCCAGGGCGCCCCCGGCTGAAAGGATCGCCGGCGTCGCGATCGTGGCACCCAGAAGGGTGCGGCGCTGGATGGTCATCGGTGAAGCCTCCGCTTGAACGCGTTGGGCGAAGCCTAAAGCGCGCCGCGCCCCGGCTTCAATGGGTTCCGAGATAGGCGTCCCGGATCTCCGGCCGGGCCAGCAGCTCCGCCCCGGTGCCTTCGAGGGTGATGCGCCCGGTGACGAGGACGTATCCGCGATGCGCCAGCCGCAGCGCCTGGTTGGCGTTCTGCTCGACCAGAAGCACGGTCAGCCCGGTTTCCGCGTTCAGCGTGCGGATCGCCGAGAAGATCTGCCGCACCACCAGCGGCGCGAGGCCAAGGGAGGGTTCGTCCAGCAGCAGCAGACGGGGCTTCGACATCAGCGCCCGCGCGATGGCCAGCATCTGCTGCTCCCCGCCCGAAAGCGTGCCGCCGCGCTGCGCCTCGCGTTCCTTCAGCCGGGGGAAGAGGGTGAAGGCCTGCTCCAGCCCCGGCGCGGGATCGACGCCCATGGCCTGGGCGCCCATCAATAGGTTCTCCCGCACGGTCATGCGCGGGAAGATGCGGCGGCCTTCCGGCGATTGCGCGATCCCGGCCCGCGCGATCTCGTGCATGGGCAGCGCCGTGATGTCGCGGCCCTGGAACATGATGCGCCCCTGGCGTGCGCGGGGGGCGCCGAAAATGGTCATCAGCAGGGTGGACTTGCCGGCACCATTCGCGCCGATCAGCGTCACGATCTCTCCCGGATCGACATGGACGGAGACGCCCTTCAGCGCCTCTACCGCGCCATAGGCGGCGGTCACGCCATCCAGCCGCAGCATGGCGCTCATGCCGCGCCCTCCACGGG
>DATCMG010000722.1:0-6260 GCA_036563555.1 Roseomonas sp.
GAGAGGGGGACGAGAAGCGTTTGTGAAGCGGCCATGTACCGGTCACCTTGGAGGCTCGGTCCGCCACCCTATGAAGGACAAGAGCAACGACTTCTCTGAATGGCTGCAGTAATTCCGGCTCCCGCAAGGGAGTCCTGCCCATGGCCTTCGGCTTCACGGACCTGCGTGGATGGTTCGATGTCCTGCGCAGTGCCGTGCTGAAGGTGTCGCATCCCGCCATGCGGGCCGGCGCGGATGAGAAACCCTTAACGGACGTCGTCTGCCCGGGTGCTCCTGGCCCTCTACATCGCCAACGGACAACGCCTCGCCAAGAGTATCCCTCCGGGCACGCCCTACCACCCCGCCAGGCTCACCAGTCCCGCTCCGCCAAGCACTTCCTCCGTATGTTCCCCAGGCGCGGGTGCTGGTCGCGGCGGATCGGGCTGGCTTGCGCTCCAACGCGTGGGGACACGCAGGCTGCGGATCGGCCCCTCCAGCGGATGCTCCTCCATCCGGAAGAATTCCACTGCCTGCAGATGTGGGTCGCGCAGAAGGGAGGGCAGGTCGTGCATTGGCGCGAAGGGGATGTCCGCCGCTTCAAGCAGCCTGCTCCATTCCGCTGTCCCGCGCCGCCGCATGGTGGCCGCAACCACCGCATGGAACTCCGCCGCATGGATGGCGCGCGTCCCCTGGCTCGCGAAGCGGGAATCCTCCGCTAGCACCTCCTGCCCCGTCAGGCGCAGGAAGGCATGCCAGTGGCGGTCGTCATAGAGCAGCACGCAGAGATGTCCGTCCGCCGTTTCATAGGGCCGGCGCTGCGGCGAGAGGAGGCGCGCATAACCGCCGGAATCGGAGGGCGGTTCATGCGTCAGCCCGCCGAGATGGTCGCCAAGAACGAGACTCGCCATGGTTTCGAACATGGGCACCTCCACCGCTTGGCCGCGGCCCGTGACGTCGCGGTGGCGCAGCGCGGCCAGGATGGCGATGGCGAGATGCAACCCCACCGCCCGGTCGGCGATGTTGACCGGCGCGTAGCGTGGGCCGTCCCCGCCGCTGGCGGCCATCAGCGCAGGAATGGCGCAGGCGCCCTGAATCAGGTCGTCATAGGCCGGGCGGTCCGCATAGGGCCCGTCCTGCCCGTAGCCGCAGGCGCTGACATGGACGAGGCGCGGATTGGCGGCGGCGCAGGCCTCGTAATCCAGCCCCAGCCGCGCCATGGCACGCGGGCGGAGATTGTGCACCAGCGCATCCGCACCCTCCGCCAGCCGTAGCAGGGCACGGCGGCCCGGCGCGGTCTTGAGGTCCAGCACGATGCTGCGCTTGCCGCGGTTCGCATGCAGGAACATGGGGCTCATGGCACCGCTCCGGCTCGGCCCCACGTGGCGGATGACATCCCCGCCGGGCGGCTCCACCTTGATCACGTCGGCGCCGAGATCGGCCAGGATGACGGTGGCGTAGGGCCCCATCACCACGCTGGTCAGGTCCAGGATGCGCAGTCCCGCAAGCGGACCGGCCACGCTCAGGCTCCCTCCGCCGGATCATAGGCATGGATGGGTGGCACCGCGCCCTCATGGCGCTCCACCTGGATCACCGTGGTCTGGCCGCAGCTTCCCTGAGCGAGGCGGGAGGTGCCGACATCCCGCGTCAAGACATTGGGATTGCCGTGCACACAAAGCGGCTTCGCTTCGTTGCCCGGCAGTGGGTCGTACCAGGCGCCAGTAGCGAGTTGCACCACGCCGGGCGCGACGTCCTCGGAGAGCGCGGCGGCAGCGAGACAGGCGCCGCGGTCGTTGAACAGGCGGATCACGTCACCCTCCGCGATGCCGCGCACCGCGGCGTCGGCGGGGTGCAGGCGCGCCACTTCCCGGCCCGCGCGCTTGGAGCCCTGGCTATACGCGCCGAAATCGAGCTGGCTGTGCAGCCGCGTCGCCGGCTGATTGGCGATCAGCCGCAACGGGTGGCGCGCATCGGGCTGTTCCGTGGCGGGCAACCAGCTCGGATGGCCGGGGCAATCGGGGTAGCCGAAGCCGGCGATGGTCTCGGAGAAGATCTCGATCTTTCCACTTGGGGTCGGCAGGGGATGGGCGGCCGGATCCTCGTGGAAGGCGCGCAGCTTCCCTCCATCGTCGGGCAGGCTGGGCAGGGTAATCCCGCCGCGCTCCCGGAACTCTTCGAAGGAGGGCGCCTCCAGCTGCTTCGCCGCCAGAGCCCGCCGCGTCGGCTCGTAGAGGTGGCGGAGCCAGCCCTCCTCATCCCGGCCCTCGGTAAAGGCATCCCAGGCGCCGAGGCGTTTTGCCAGATCGGCGAAGATGGCGAAATCGCTGCGGGCCTGGGCGAAGGGCGGCGCGATGCGACGCATAGCGACCATCAGTGGGTCCGTGCCGGCTGCCCCGATATCCTCCCGCTCCAGCGTCATAGTGACAGGGAGGACGATGTCGGCATGCCGGGCCGTCGCAGTCCAGGCCGTCTCGTGCACTACCAGCGTGTCCACCCGCGCGAACGCGTCGCGCAGTCGGTTCAGGTCCTGGTGGTGGTGGAAGGGGTTGCCGCCCGCCCAGTACACCAACCGGATGTCGGGATAGGTCAAGCGCTGGCCATTGTACTCGAAGGGTGCCCCCGGATTCAGCAGCATGTCGCTGATTCGTGCAACGGGAATGAAGTCCCGCACGCCGTTGCTGCCCTGGGACATGGTGGGGATGGGCACGGCGAGCGGCCGGCGCCCGTAATGGCCCATTGCCCCCATGGCATAGGAATAGCCCCCGCCGGGCAGGCCGATCTGCCCAAGCATCGCCGCCAGCGTCACCGAGGCCCAGACCGGTTGCTCACCATATTCCGCTCGCTGGAGGCCATGGGCGAGGGTGATGAGGCTGCGCTTCGTCGCCAGGTCCCGTGCGAGGGCGCGGATGGCCCCGGCCTCAATGCCGCAGATCGCCGCGGCCCAGTCCGCATCTTTGGGCTGGCCGTCCTCTGTGCCGTCCAGGTAGCGCTCGAAGCGCTCGAAGCCTACGGTGTGGCTGGCCAGGAAGGCGCGGTCATGCAGACCCTGCTCGATCAGGCTGTGGCAGAGCGCCAGCATGAGCGCCACATCGGTGCCGATCCGCACCGGCCACCAATCCGCGCCGGCCTCTGCCGGCAGGTCGTCCCGCAGCGGTCCCACCAGCATGAAGCGCGCTCCGCGCGCCCGGGCGCGGGCCATGGCGCTTCGCTCCACATGCCGGCTGACGCCGCCTGCGGCAATCATGGAATTCTTCAGTGCCATGCCGCCGAAGCATAGGAGGAGTTCCGTGTGCTCCTCCACCTGTTCCCAGGTGATGTTGTGGCGGAACAGTCCCTCCATCGTGCCGATCACATGCGGCAAGATCACCGAGGAGGCGCCGGCGCTGTAGGAGTTCACCGAGCGCACATAGCCGCCGACCGCCGTGTTGAGGAAGCGGTGAACCTGGCTCTGCGCGTGATGGAAGCGCCCGGCGGAGGACCAGCCATAGGAACCGCCGAACACCGCCCCCGGCCCATACGCCTCCTTCACTCGGCGTAACTCGCCCGCCAGCCGGTCCAGCACCTCATCCCAGGGCACGGCCACCAGCGTGTCCCTTCCCCGCTCCACGCTCGGGCCCGGGCCGCGATCCAGCCAGCCGCGGCGGACCATGGGTCGCGCAATGCGGGCCTTGTGGCGTAGCGCATCGGCAAAATTGCCGAGGATCGGGGACGGGTCCGGGTCGCCCGGATGCGGCACAATCCGCACCCCGTTTCCGCCATCCCATCGGGCCGAGAAGGCGCCCCAATGAGCGCTTTGGGACAGCAAATCCTGGTCCGCTGGCTGCTGGTCCATGGAGATCCTCCTGTGCGCCCGGCAAGAATGGACGCCGCCCGCTTCCCCGATCCAGTATGTGGCGGGAGGATTCTTCATAAGCAGGAGTTCTGGTTGGAAAGGGAGCACCACCGTTTGGAACTGCGGCACCTGCGCTACTTCCTGGCCGTGGCGGAGGAGCTGAATTTCGGACGCGCGGCGGAGCGGCTGGGCATCGCGCAACCCGGCCTCAGCCAGCAGGTGCGCGCGCTGGAGACCATCATTGGCACGCCGCTGCTGGACCGTTCGCGCCGCGCCGTCCGCCTCACCCTGGCGGGCGAGTTGCTGACCGCAGAGGCACGGGAGATGCTGGCGCGCGCCGGGGCTGCCCTGCTTGCCGCCCGCCGCGCCGGGCGCGGAGAGGTCGGGCGGATCGCCGTCGGCTACACCGCCTCTGCCGCCTATACGGGAGTGCTCACCTCCATCCTCGGCCGCTTCCGCGAGGTGAGCCCCGAGGTGCAGCTCGACATTACCGAGATGGCCATGCGCCAGCAGCTCGAGGCGATCGCGGCGGATCGGCTGGATATTTGCTTCATCCGCCCACCCACCGCCCTACCCCTCGGCGTCACCAGCTTTCCCGTGATGCAGGAGGCGGTGGACATTGCCCTGCCCGCCCATCACCCCCTAGCGGGGGAGGCGGCGGTCGCATTGGAGAAGCTCTCGGCTGAGGTTTTCATTACGCCGCAGCACGCTCCCGGCGTCAGCTTCCACCGCCATACGGTGCAGGCCTGCCGTGCCGCCGGCTTCGATCCGCTTCTCGGCCCCCAAGGACGGGACTTCGTCACCATCGCCTCCATGGTGGCGGTCGGGCTGGGGGTGGCGCTGGTACCGCGCTCCGTGGGCTGCATCCGCTTGCCAGGTATCGCCTACCATCCCTTGACTGGGCCGGGTGTGACGGCGGAGCTGGCCGTCGCCCATCGCCGCAGCGAGCCATCCCCCACTATCCGCCGCTTCATCCGCCATGCACGGGGCTTCCGGCTTCGCCCGACCTAGACGTCGCGCTTATCGAAATTGCAGGCCCGGCCTATTGGACCCAGCGGCCCTGCCCTTCCGATAGTGGCGGCGATGAACGCTTCCGCTTCCGCAGGCTGGCGCCGCCACGCCGGCACCACTTTCACGCCGGAGAAGGCCCCCGTCACCGCCGAGGGCGGCATGGCGGTTACCAACCATCCCCTCGCCTCCGCCGCCGCGGCCGAGATGCTGGCGGCGGGCGGCAACGCCATCGATGCGACCGTCGCCGCGCTCTTCACCCTCACAGTGGTGGAGCCGATGATGGTGGGGTTCTTCGGCGGCGGGGTGGCGATGATCCGGCTGGCCGACGGGCGGATCCTGGCGCTTGACGGGCTCTCCACCGCCCCGGCCGCCGCGACGCCCGATCTCTACCGCCCCGTCAGTGGCACCTGGCCCGACTACATGGAGACGGAGGGCCGGGCCAACCGCGTCGGCGCCACCGCCGTCGCCGTGCCCGGCACGCTGAAGGCGTGGTGCCAGGCGCTGGAGCAATACGGCACCTTGCCGCTGGAGGCAGTGCTGGAACCCGCCATCCGCCACGCCGCGCGCGGTTTCCGTGTTACCGCCTATCTCGCTGCCTGCATCGCGGAGACGGCGCCGGATCTGGCGCTGGATCCCACCATCGCCGCCCTGTTCCTGCCCGGGGGCGCGCCGTTAGCCGAGGGTGCCTGGCTGCGGATGCCGGATTACGGGGAGACGCTGCGCGTCCTGGCCGCGCATGGCCCAGGCCATCTCTACGGCGGCGCCCTCGGCGAGCAGGTGGTCGCGCATCTGCGCGCCCATGGCTCGACCATGACGCTGTCGGACCTTGCCGCCTACCGCACGGAGACGCGGCAGCCGGTGCGCGGCACCTACCGCAGCGTCGAACTGATCGGCCCACCTCCGCCCTGCGCCGGCGGCGTGCATGTGCTGCAGATGCTGAACCTGATGGAGGGGTTCGACATCGCTGCCTCAGGCTTTGGCACTCCGGAGACGCTGCACCTGGTGCTGGAGGGGCTGAAGATCGCGGCCGCCGATCGCCGCGCCGTGACGGCCGACCCGGCCTTTGTGGACGTGCCGGTGGCGCGCCTCATCTCCAAGGACTACGCGGCGCTACGCCGGGGGGAGATCGACCCGGCGCGCGCCCATAACTTTGCGCCGCGTATCCTCACCACTGAATCCGCCAACACAACGCATGTGACGATCGCCGACCGGCACGGCAACATCGTCGCCTCCACCCAGACCATCAACAGCCTGTTCGGCGCCCGCATCATGATCCCGGGCACGGGGATCATCCCGAATAACTACATGTACCTATTCGACCCGCATCCCGGAAACGCGCTCTCGCTGCAGCCGGGCAAGCGCATCACCAGCGGCATCTCCGCGACGATTGGCTTCCGGGACGGCGCACCACTCTTTGCCGTCGGCCTGCCAGGCGCGCACC
>DATCMG010000724.1:0-1822 GCA_036563555.1 Roseomonas sp.
GGCGCTGCTGGAGCCGACCCGCATCTATGTGAAGCCCGTCCTGGCCCTTCACCGCGCCGGGCTGCTGAAGGCGGCCGCCCACATCACCGGCGGCGGGTTGCCGGGCAACCTGCCCCGCGTGCTGCCGGACGGCACCGTGGCCGTGGTGGATGCCACCGCCTGGCCCGTGCCGCCCGTCTTCGGCTGGCTGGCCCGCACCGGCGGGGTGGTGCCAGAGGAGATGCTGCGCGTCTTCAACTGCGGCATCGGCATGGCCCTGGTGGTCGAGCCGAAAAAGGCCGAGGCCGCCATCGCGATGCTGCGCGAGCATGGTGAGACCGCCTACCGCATCGGCCGCATCGAAGCCGGCGCGGGTGAAGCGGAAGTGCGGATGGAGGGGCTCTCCCCCGCATGGCCGAGCTGAAGCGGCGGGTCGCGGTCCTCATCTCGGGCCGCGGCAGCAATCTCGGCGCGCTGATCGCGGCGGCGCGCGACCCCGCCTACCCGGCCGAGCTGGCTTTGGTGCTGTCGAACAGGGCGGATGCCGGTGGGCTGGACCGGTCGCGCGAGGCTGGGATCCCGACCGCCGTGGTGGAAAGTCGCCCCTTCGGCCGCGACCGTGCGGGCTTCGAGGCCGCGATGGGGGCAAGGCTGGAGGAAGCCGGGATCGAGTTGATCGCCCTGGCCGGCTTCATGCGCGTGCTGACCGAAGGCTTCGTGGCCGCCTGGTCGGGCCGGATGCTGAACATCCACCCGAGCCTCCTGCCCTCCTTCCCGGGTCTCGACACCCATGCGCGGGCTCTGGCCGCAGGGGTCAGGCTGCACGGTTGCACCGTGCATTTCGTGACCCCCGGCGTGGATGAGGGGCCGGTGATCGCCCAGGTGGCCGTCCCGGTTCTGCCGGGCGACGACGAAGCCGCCCTGGCTGCCCGCGTGCTGGCCCAGGAGCACCGGATCTACCCCGCCGCCCTCACCTGGGTGGCCTCCGGCGCGGCGCGGCTCGTGGACGGAAGAGTGGTGCTGGACATGCCGATGGCGGAGGGCTCCTTCGCCAACCCCCTGCCCGCCCCCTTGCCCGGCTGGGCCGGCCTGCCTACAGAAATGGCCTGACCGCCGCCCCGCCACGGGGGCGGCCCATCACGAGGCAAATCCATGGCCGAGGCCCAGCAGCACATCGACTATGTTGAGGTAAAGGCGAAGGACATCCTTGCCGAGCGCCAGACCGGCTGGGCCATGTTCACCCGCGCCACCGCCTGGGTCATCGCCGCGACCGTCCTTCTGCTGATCGCGCTGAAGGTTTTCTTCGGCTAACCCGGCCACCGCGGCCGGAAGCGGGCCGCGGATGACCGTACAGACCAGGAGAAGCGTGAAGCCGCTCCTCGGCCGGCCGGATGGCTTGCCCCGGAGGCGGTCTAGCGGCGCGGCAGGCTCAGCCCGAGGCTACGGGCCATGTCGCCCAGATCCACGCGCCTATAGCCATCCGGCACGCGGAAGCGGGCGGGATCCTGGCGGGCATACTCCACCCGAATGGCCTCCACCCCCTCGCCCCTCTCGTTCACGCCGCGCAGCAGCACGCCATCGGCCGTGAGGCAGGCGGTGCCGCGCTGGCCCTGCTCCTCCCAGCGGTAATTCGTGCAGCTCTGGCCGGCTTGGCTGGCGCTGCCCGCGCGCGTCAGCCGGGCCCGCTCGGCCAGGCGCAGATAGCGCATCGTCTCCTCCTGGCGTAGCGGGCTCGGGGTCACGACCCGCATGGAATCCATCACCATCTCGGTGCGGCCGGTGCGGCGGTCGGTCAGGCCCCAGGCCGGCATGGAGGGGGATTCGACACGCAGCCGCCCCTCTG
>DATCMG010000736.1:0-5764 GCA_036563555.1 Roseomonas sp.
TCGCCTTGGCGCCGGTCGCCTTCGAAGGCGCCCGCGCGGCCGAGGGCGGGCCCGAGGGTGGTCACGACGTGATCAACATCCCGAACACGAACTTCTCCTTCGACGGCATCTTCGGGACTTATGACCGGGCCTCCGCCCAGCGGGGCTTCCAAGTCTACAAGGAGGTCTGCTCCGCCTGCCATTCCATGCGGCAGCTCTCCTACCGTCACCTGACCGGCATCGGGCTGACCCCGGCGCAGGTCCAGGCCCTGGCCTCGCAATTCCAGGTGCAGGACGGCCCGAACGACAATGGCGAGATGTTCGAGCGGCCGGCGCGCCCCTCGGATCGCTTCCGCAGCCCATTCGCCAACGATGCCGCGGCCCGCGCCGCCAATAACGGCGCCCTGCCGCCCGACCTGTCGGTGATGGTGAAGGCGCGCGAGGGTGGTGCGGACTACCTCCATGCCCTGCTCGTCGGCTATGAGGAGCCGCCCCCGGGCGTCACCGTCATGGAGGGGATGCACTACAACAAGTATTTCCCGGGCCATCAGATCGCCATGGCCCCGCCGCTCAACACGGATGGCCAGGTGACCTATGCCGACGGTACCAATGCCACGGTCGACCAGATGGCGACGGATGTCGCCACCTTTCTCGCCTGGGCGGCCGAGCCGGAACTGGAGCAGCGCCGCGCGATGGGCGTGCGGATGATCATCTTCCTGACTGTCCTGGGCGGCCTTGCCTATGCCGTGAAGCGGAAGGTCTGGGCGGACCTGCATTGATCCGGCCCCTTTCGGGCCGATAACGCTGGAAGGTCCCGCCCCGGAAACGGGGCGGGGCCTTTGCGTTGCGGGGGTAATCCGCGCAGTGCCACGTTCTCCGGGGCCGCGACGCGACAGACCTGGACGGCCCCGGAGCGGGCCGCGGGGCGTCAGGCCCCGGCAGGCATGCCTTCAAGGGCGGTCCGGACCCGCGCGGGCACCGCGGCCGCCGCTTCCTCCAACCTGTCCCAGGCCATGGGGCGGGAGAGCAGGAATCCCTGCGCCAACTCCACGCCGAACCGCGCCAGCATCGCGAGTTGCGCTGCGTTCTCCACCCCCTCCGCGACGGCGGGCACCGAGAGGGCATGCGCCATGCCGGCCACCGCCTCAATCAATGCGGCGCCCTGGGCATCCCGCGCGCAATCCGTCACGAGGGAGCGGTCGATCTTGATGGCGGCGAAGGGATAGCCGCGCAGGCGCGCCAGCGTGCCGTGGCCGCCGCCGAAATCATCCAGCACCACGCGCACCCCGATCCGCGCCAGGCCGTGCATGTTCGCGAGCGCCGCATCCGCGTCCCCAGCCAGGGAGCCTTCGGTCATCTCGATGATCAGCCGGTCACCGGCAATGCCGTGCCGCCGGAGGATTCCCGCCACCTGGGCATCGAAGCCCGGCATCCCGAAGGTGCTGGCCGAGGCATTGACCGAGATGGCGTAGGGTGCATGGCCGGTGGCGATCAGCCGGCAGGCCTCCCCGACCACCCAGCGATCCAGCGCGCCGGAATAGCCCATGCCCTCGATCACCGGCAGCACATCCGCCGGGCGAAGCGAAAAGCCGCTATCGGGCCGCCAGCGCAGCAAGGCCTCGACCGAGGCGACCTCCCCCGTCGCCAGATCGGCGATGGGCTGGAAGACGAGGTGGAAGGGCACGCTGCCTCCGGGCGTGAAGGCCTCGCGCAGCCGCGCCTCCAGCATCCTGCGGCCGACCGCCTCGCTGCCCGGCGCCGCATCGGCGGAGCGGGTTACGCCACGCCCGGCGCGCTTGGCGGCATAAAGGGCCGCATCGGCCCGCTCCATCAGCGTGTGCACGTCACCGGCATGCCAGGGGATGGCGGCGAAGCCGATCGAGGCGCGCAACGGCACGATGGAGCCGTTCAACTGGAAGGTGTCGGCCAGTGCCGCGTGGATCCGGCCCGCCAGGCCCAGCCCGGCCTCCGGCCGTTCCACCCCGCGGACCAGCACCACGAACTCGTCGCCGCCGAGCCGCGCCACCGTGTCGTTGCCGCGCACGGTCTCGCGCAGCCGGCGCGCGACCTCCACCAGCGCCTTGTCGCCGCCGCCATGGCCATAGATGTCGTTGATCGGCCTGAAGCCATCAAGGTCGATCATGAGCATGCCGAGATTCCGCGGATCGGTCTCGGCGAAAATCTCCTCCAGGGCCTTGCGATTACAGGTGCCCGTCAGCAAGTCGGTGCGCGCCGCGCGGTGCAACTCGCGGATCGCGTGGCGCGGCGACAGGGCCGCCGAGACGCCCCGTGCCAGATCCTGGAGCCGATCGGCCATGGCGGGGGCCAGGCTGCGCGGCACGCGGTCCATCACGCAGAGCGTGCCCACCACATTGCCGCGGCCGCCGAGGAGCGGGGCGCCGGCGTAGAAGCGCAGATTGGGATCGCCGGCAACGAGGTCATTGGAGCTGAAGCGCGGATCGGCCTGGAGGTCAGGCACCATCATCACCGCATCCGGGTTGAGGATGGCGTGGGCGCAGAAGGCGTCGCCGCGCGGCGTGGTGCCGGCATGCATCCCCTGGATCGCCACGAAGGACTGCTCGTGCTCGCCGACCAGCGAGATACCGGAGATCGGCGCCCCCATCAGGTCGCCCGCAACCCTCACGAAGGCGCCGAGAAGATCTTCCGTCGCCTTGTCGCATGACGCGATGTCGGCCACGTCCTTCAGCCGTTCCGCCTCAACGGCGGGCTGCCAGACCGGCATCATGCCCGTCATCCCTTCCTGCACCAGGACGCCTCACTAAAAGTTTACAACTCTGGGTTGCTTCATGCAACGCCGGGTTGTTTCCACTGGTCCGGCCCTGGTCGCACCGCCAGCTCTCGGCTAGAGCGATCGCCCCTGGCGGAAAGCGGAGAGCGCGATGCCCGACCTGATCACCCCTGTCATCGGACTCATCGGCGGTTCGGGCCTCTATGACATCGACGGTCTGGAGGATCGCCGGTGGCAGCGGGTGGAAAGCCCCTGGGGCGAGCCGTCGGACGAGTTGCTCTTCGGAACGCTGGCCGGCGTCTCCTGTGTCTTCCTGCCACGCCATGGCCGCGGCCACCGCGTGCCGCCGAGCGAGCTGAACTACCGCGCCAATATCGATGTGATGAAGCGCGCCGGCTGCACGGAAATCCTCTCCCTCTCGGCGGTGGGCAGCCTGAACGCCGACCTGCCGCCCGGCACCTTCGTGATCGCCGACCAGTTCATCGACCGCACCTTCGCGCGGAAGAAGTCCTTCTTCGAGACGGGCTGCGTCGCCCATGTCTCCATGGCGCATCCGCTCTGCCCGCGCCTGGGCGATGCGCTGGAAACGGCCGCGCGCGAGATCGGGCTGAAGCACAAGCGCGGCGGCACCTATCTCGTGATGGAGGGGCCGCAATTCTCCACCAAGGCGGAGAGCGAGCTGTACCGCGCCTGGGGCTGCGACGTGATCGGCATGACGAACATGCCGGAGGCCAAGCTCGCCCGTGAGGCGGAGCTTTGCTACGCGACCGTCGCCATGGTCACGGATTACGACTGCTGGCACCCCGACCATGACCATGTGACGGTGGATGCCGTGGTGAAGGTGATGCTGGCCAATGCCGACCGCGCGAAGTCCCTCGTGCGCGCCGTGGTGCCCGCCCTTGGCAGGCCGCGCGATGCCTGCCCTGCCGGCTGCGACCGGGCGCTCGATGCCGCCATCGTCACTCCGCCGGAGAAGCGCGACCCGGCGCTGGTGGCGAAGCTGGACGCCGTTGCCGGCCGGGTCCTGCGCGCCGCCTGAACCCGGCGCGCCAGCAAACATCCGAAAACAGAAGGCCCGGGAGATGCTTCCCCCGGGCCTTCTTCCTTTACCCGATCAGGAGCCGCCTCACGCGCTGGAACTGGTACCCCAGCCGCGCGCCCGGCGCCGGCGCCCGGCCACGAAGGCCACCACCGCCGCGATGGCGAGAAGGAGCACCATGAGAAGCGGCGGCTCGGAGAAGCCGCTCGGCCAGATATAGGGGATGCCTACCAGCAGGGTGAGGAAAATGCCGATGCCGATCACGGTCTGCAGCATGGCCGCTTCTCCTCAGCCCAGCTTCGCCGAGAGGAAGGCGATGGCCCGTTCCTCAGCCAGTGCCGTGGCGGCGGGATCATAGCTCGAACGGTCCTCGCAGGCGAAGCCGTGCCCCGCGCCGGGATAGACATGGATATCCACCCCCGGCTGCGCCTGCCGCACCAGCTCGACATCGGAGAGCGGGATGCCCTTGTCCTCCGCGCCGAAATGCAGCTGCACCGGGCAGTTCGGCGTCTCGCTCCGCGTGGCCGCGATTCCGCCGCCGTAATAGCCGACCGCCGCGCCGAAGCTGGTGGAGCGGGTGGCCCCCCACCAGGCGATGGTGCCGCCCCAGCAATAGCCGATGATGCCGCGCGCCGCGCCGGGTGGCAGGGCCTTGGCCGCGGCCTCGATGTCGAGCATCACCGCCTCGTCCGACACCTGCTTGCGCAGCGCCAAGCCGCGCTCCCGGTCGGGGGCCTCGTAGCCCAGCTCCACGCCGCGCTCGGCGCGGTCGAACAGCGCGGGGGTGACCACGGCCCAGCCGAGGCTGCCCAGATGGTCGGACAGGCGCCGCATATGCGGGTTCACCCCGAAAATCTCCTGCACCACCACCAGGGCGCGGGTCGCGTCCGCGGGACCGGCGCGCCAGGCGGAAAGGCGATGTCCATCGGTCGCGGTCAGTTCGATCTGCATGGGTGGCTCCGCCAAATCCAGAAGGTTATCCTGGCCCGATGGCCGAAATCGTCAACCTGAACCGGGCCCGCAAGGCGCGAGGGCGCGCGGAAGCCGAGGCGCGCGCGAGCGCGAACCGTGCCGCGCATGGCCGCACCAAGGCGGAGAAGGCGAAGGACGCGGCGGCGAAGGCGAAGCGGGACGCCCTGCTGGACAGCGCGCGGCTGGACGCGCCGCGCGATGGGGGCGGATCGCCGGAGGGGTGATCCGCGCCCCGTGGTGAAGGGTTTCAGCCCTCCTTCTTCGCGACCATCCCGCGCACCTCGTCCATCGCCTCGGCGAAGCGCTTGTTCAGCACGGTCAGCGCCTCGGAATTGGACTTCTGGATGAGGTCCGCCAGCTCTTTCATGTTGGTCACGGCGCGCTCATAGGTGGATTTGAGCATCTCGGCCTGCTTCGCGGCGCGGGCCTGCGGGTCGGAGGCGCTGGTGCCGCGCACGGCATCCGTCATCTCCGACATGGATTGCTGCAGGATCTCCATGTGGCGGCGGGCGACGGCCTGCGCGCCTTCCAGCGCCACGCGGTTGGCGGCGGAGAGCGCCTCCAGGTTGCGGCGCTGTGCGGCGGCCAGGGCTTCCACATCCATCACGGGCAGTCGCATCTCGGACAGGAGGCGCATCGGGTCCATCTCCGGCGGAAGGGTTGGACGATCGGACATGGGCGTTCCTCCTTTTGGGGTCCGGTTTCATCCTGGGCCCACCGGCCCGGGCGCCGCAAGCGCGGTGGTGTGTCAGGATGCCAGCATGTCGCCTGGGCCGCCGGGCTTGCCCGGGGCGGGAGCCTCGCCCGGCGTTTCGGGGGCGAGGGCGGCAGGCAACGGCCCGGCAGATGGCATGGGGTCTCCCGGCGCCTCGCCGGGCTCGGCGCCGGCGCCCGGCATGTCCGGGCCGAGGGAGGCCATCATGATGCCCGTATCGGCCAGGGGTGGATCGACCACATCGGGCGGCACCGAATCGGCGCCTTCCACCGGCCCGGGCGGCGGTGCCTCGCTTTCCGCCAGACGCAGG
>DATCMG010000738.1:0-7993 GCA_036563555.1 Roseomonas sp.
GAGAGGGGCAGCGTTATCCTCGACACCGCGAGGCAGGTGATGAATGCGGTGCTGCCGGGCAGGAAGGACGAGCCTCGGGGAGGCTGATCAGTCGGGCGACCTGCCGTCCGATGGATTCCTGTCGCCCGGCGGCGTCCTGCGCCGCCGGCGGGTGAAGACGCTCATGAACTCCAGGCGCTGAAGCACGGCCAGGCCGATGATCACGACGGCCAGGATGGCCAGCCCGATAAAGGGCGACTCAAACATCGGAACAAGACCTCCATCGATTGGGCGGCACCGAAGCTCGGCACCCCCCTTCCCTCAGGCGTGGCTGCCGCGGCTCAGCCATTCATGCCGCCCATCCCCGAGGAAGGCTGGCTGCCGCCCGTCATGGTTGCGAGCGCCCGTGCGCGGTCGGCGGGCATGTTGAGCCTCACCTTGTCATCCACCTTGTCGATGCTGCTGACCGGAAGAAAGTGGTGGTGTTGCCCGCTGCGATCGGGGTCGTCCTTCTTCGTCAGCTTGATCCGGTCACCCTCGACCTCGTCCACCGTGCCGACATGCTGGCCGTCGTTTCCAACCACTTCCATGTGTTCGCGGATTTGAGGGACACTGGCGCTCATTGAACGATTCCTCGCCTTCTGGCTGATCGGCCGAACCGAGCTGAAACGGTCGGGCAGACTGCAAGATGCACCGCAGCCGACATCAGACCCGACCGCCGCCCCATCTCCGCCGCACGGACGCGAAAGAATGCAGCCATGAGACGCACCCTCCTAATCTCCCTTCTTGCCCTGCCGGTTCTCGCGGGCGCAGCGGTCGCGCAGCCGGCGCCGGTCTTCGCCGGCCCCGGGACCTTGCTGCGATTGTCGGAATCCGCCGAGGTCACCCGCGCCCCCGATGAAGTGCAGGCGACCCTGCGCTACGAGGCGCGCGAATCCTCGGCCGCCGGTGTCCAGGCCACGGTCAATCGCGCCATGGCGGCAGCGCTGGAAACGGCGCGCGGCGTGCAGGGCATCACCGCATCCAACGGCGCCTATCGCACATGGCGGCAGGAAGAGCCCGCGCGCTGGATGGCAAGCCAGACCCTCAACCTGCGCGGCAAGGACCAGGCGGCGCTGCTGGAACTGGTGGGCACGCTGCAGTCCCGTGGCCTCGTGGTGGGCGGCATCCAGCATGGCCTGACCCGCGACACCGCCCGCGCGGCGCGGCAGGAGGCCGCGGGCCTTGCCCTTGAGGCATTGCGGGCCCGGGCCGATGCGCTGGCCGCCGGAATCGGCATGCGGGTGGAGCGCATCGCGGAGATCAACATCGAGGCCACCGATGCCGCCCCGCCGCGGCCGATGATGGCCGCGGCCATGGCCCGCGCCGCCCCGGCCCCGGTGGCGCAGGCCGAGGACATCGTGGTGAGCGCCTCCGCCCAGGCCGCGGTGGTGCTGGCGCCGCGCTGAGCGGTTGACGCAACCCCGCCGGGGCTGGACGGTCCGAGGCAACGAAACCGTCCGGAGGAACCGTCCTTGCCGCGCCTCGCCGCGTCCGCCCTCGCAGCCCTCGCCCTCTTCGCCGCCCCTGTGGCGAAGGCCCAGGTTCCGGCAAGCCAGCCCCCTATCCGCCTGATCGTCGGCTTCCCGCCCGGCGGCGGCATCGACCTCCTCTCCCGCGTGATGGGAGAGGGGCTCGCCGCCCGCCTCGGCCGCACCGTGGTGGTCGAGAACCGCACCGGCGCCGGCGGCAACATCGCGACCGACGCCGTGGCCAAGGCGGCGCCGGACGGCAACACGCTGGGTGCCGTGCCGGCCGGGCCGCTGGTGATCAACCGGCATATCTACCGGTCCATGCCCTTCGACCCGCTGGCGGATTTCACCCCGATCAGCCGCTTCGCCGCCATCCCGGTCGTGTTCCTGGCCTCGCCGCGATCGGGCATCACCGACATCGCCTCCTTGCGCACGGCCCTTGAGAAGGGGTCGCTGCCCTGCGGCACGCCGGGGGCGGGCACGACGCAGCATCTGGCGGTGTCGCTGCTGATGCGGGAACTCGGGCGCGAATGCACCATCGTGCATTACCGTGGCACCGGCCCTGCCCTGCCGGACCTGCTGAACGGCACCATTGCCCTCTACACCGACACCGTCGTCACCGGCCTGCCGCCGACGCGGGACGGGCGCGCGCGGGCCGTCGCTATCGCCTCCCCAACCCGCTCCGCCCTGGCCCCGGACGTGCCCGTGGTGGCGGAGAGCGTGCCGGGCTTCGTGGCCGAGACCTGGCTCGCCCTTGTCGCCCCGCGCGGCCTGCCCGAGGCCCAGGCGGCGCGGCTGGAGGAGGCCATGATCGCCATTGCCCGTGACCCCGCCGTGACCGCTCGCCTGCGGGAGTTGGCCTCCGAGCCCGTCGGCTCCACCCGGGCCGAGCTGGCCGAGACGATCCGCGCTCAGGACGCCATGTGGGGGCCGGTGGCGAAGGCCGCGAATGTGACGGCGGATTGAGGCGCCTCGGGGGACGGGGGCCGCGGCGCGTGCCATAAGCGCGCCCGATGTCCCCCGTCCTCGCCGGCCTGCTGCTCCAATTCTCGGCCATTGCCCTCTTTGTCGCGCTGGACACCGTGACGAAGATGCTGACAGCCCATTACCCCGTGCCGCAGATCGTCTTCATGCGCTTCGTCTTCCACACGGTGGTGGTGGCGCTGGCGCTGCGACTGGCCACCGGCCGGCTGCCCTGGCGCAGCCGCGCACCCGGGCTGGAGGCGGTGCGGAGCCTGACCCTGCTGATCGCGAACGGGCTTTTCGTCGTCGCGCTTTCCTACATCCCCCTGGCCGATGCCTCGGCGGTAACCTTCGCCTCGCCCATCTTCACCGCCGGCCTCGCGGCCCTGGTGCTGGGGGAGGTGGTGGGGCCGCGCCGCTGGATCGGCATCGGCGTGGGGCTGGTCGGCGTGATGATCGCCCTGCGCCCGCCCTTCCTGACCGGGGAGATGCCGCATTGGGCGCTGTTCCTGCCCCTCGGCACCGCTGCCTTCTTCGGCGCCTATCAGATCCTGACGCGGAAGCTGTCGGTGGTGGACAGCCCAAGCACGATCATCCTCCACACCGGGCTTGCCGCCGGGGCGGTGGCGGGGTTGGCTCAACCCTTGGTCTGGCAGGGCCCCACGGCCTGGGCCTGGCTGCTGATGGTCCTGGCCGGCATCTTCGGCTCCGCCGGGCACTACCTGCTGATCCAGGCCTATTCCCGTGCTCCCGCCAGCATCCTGGCGCCGATGACCTATACCCAGCTCATCTGGGCGACCCTCTCCTCCGCCCTGATCTTCGGCGACCAGCCGGATGGCTGGACCATGCTCGGGGCGGCGGTGATCGCGGCGGGGGGCATCGTGGTCGGCTGGCCGGAACGGCGGCGCGGGTGATCCCCGGGAAGGCAGGGCTGCCTGCGGCCACCCGCACCCCCGGTTGACCATCCCCGCGCCCGGCCACAGCCTGCGGCCACGAAATGGGGAGGGCATGATGGCCGATTACGGGATGATCAGGGCGGAGACGCGCGGCAAGGTGGGGCTGATCACGCTCGACCGGCCTTCGGCGCTCAATGCCTTGTGCGACCAGCTGATGACCGAGGTCGGGCAGGCCCTGCGCGCCTTCGACGCCGACCCGGCGGTCGGGGCCATCGTGCTGACGGGCAGCGAGAAGGCCTTCGCCGCCGGCGCCGACATCAAGGAGATGAAGGACCGCACCTACCCCGCCGTGCATTTCGAGGACTTCATTGGCAACAAGTGGGAAACGGTGCTCACCATCAAGAAGCCGGTGATCGCGGCCGTGGCGGGCTTCGCCCTGGGCGGCGGCTGCGAGCTGGCGATGATGTGCGACATCATGATCGCGGCCGAGAACGCGAAATTCGGCCAGCCCGAGATCAAGCTGGGCATCATCCCCGGCGCGGGCGGCTCGCAGCGCCTGATCCGGGCCGTGGGCAAGTCCAAGGCCATGGACATGATCCTGACCGGCCGGATGATGGATGCCGCCGAGGCCGAGCGGGCCAACCTCGTCACCCGCGTGGTGCCGGTGGAGAGCCTGGTGGAGGAGGCGCTGAAGATGGGCGAGGCGATCGCCGCCTTCTCCCAGCCCTCGGTCGCCATGGCGAAGGAGGCGGTGAACGCCGCCTATGAACTGCCGCAACGTGAGGGAGTGCGGCTGGAGCGGCGGCTCTTCCACAGCCTGTTCGCCACGGAGGACCAGAAGGAGGGGATGGCGGCCTTCGCCGAGAAGCGGAAGCCGGCCTTCCGGAACGCATGAGGGAAGGGGTCGACTCCTTTTCTTGACTCTCCGGGGGGCTGTGGATAGAACGCCCCCCTTCCCGCGGCCGCCCCCGGCGGTTCGCGTCCCGCGAACATTCCGACTGGTATTTTCAAGGCCCATGGCGAACACCGCTTCCGCGCGCAAGCGCATCCGGCAGAACGAGAAGCGCGTCGAGCGCAACCGCAGCCGTCGCTCGCGCGTCCGCACCTTCCTGCGCGCAGTCGAAGACGCGATCACGGGTGGCGACAAGGCGAAGGCCCAGGAGGCGTTCCGCCTGGCCCAGCCGGAGATGCAGCGCGCCGCCGACAAGGGCGTGACGCATGACAACACCGTCGCGCGCAAGCTGTCGCGGCTGTCTGCGCGAATCAAGGCGCTCGGCGCCGCCGCCTGATCAAGTGAAGGGCGCTCTTCAGGCGCCCTTCGCCAAGTGATCATCAAGTAAGTCGTGATGCAAACGCGTCACGGTGCTCATGCGCCGTGGCGCTTTTCTTTGCGCGCTCTATCACGCCTGCCAGGAACGTGTTTGGCGTTTACGGTGGTCGGGACCGCAAGTTACGCTTCGTATTTCAGGGTCCGCCGGCGTCGTGGCGCGGGGCGGAAGGGGGTTCGGGGGTGGATCGCATGCCGGATCAGCACGCCAAAGCTGCGCCCGCCGTTCCTGCGTCGGGCCTGCCCGACGAGGCCCGGCTGGATGCCGCCTGGGTGCGCATCCGCGGCCGGCTGCGGGAAGAGGTCGGTGAGGCCGAGTATCGCACCTGGCTGCGCCAGTTGACCCTGGCGGGGGTCGAGGACGAGGAGGCGGTGATCCACGTCCCCACGCGTTTCCTGCGCGACTGGCTGCGCGGCCAGTATGGGGATCGCCTGCGGGCGCTGTGGCAGGCCGAGTCGGTGGGTGTGCGCCGGGTGGATATCCGCGTGGCTTCCCCCGGAAGCGCGCCCGCCGCCCGTGCGGAGGCCCCGGGCGCGTTGGACGGGACCGATCTGGCGGAGCCGCTTTCCGCCGCCCGGCCGGCCGGCGAAGCCAAGGCCGAGGCGCCCAGGCCCGATGCGCGCGGCGACTGGGCCGCGCCGCTGGACCCGCGCTTCACCTTTGACAGCTTCATCGTCGGCAAGCCGAACGAGTTCGCCCATGCCTGCGCGCGCCGCGTGGCCGAGAAGCCGAACTCCCCGGGTTTCAACCCGCTCTTCCTCTATGGCGGGGTCGGGCTGGGCAAGACGCATCTCATGCACTCGATCGCCTGGGCGATCCGCGAGCCGCAAGCCGGCGGCCCGGGCCGCTCCGTCGCCTATATGAGCGCCGAGAAGTTCATGTACCGCTTCATCGCGGCGCTGCGCTCGCAATCCACGATGGAGTTCAAGGAAAGCCTCCGCTCCGTCGATGTGCTGATGATCGACGATCTGCAGTTCCTGATCGGCAAGGACAACACGCAGGAGGAGTTCTTCCACACCTTCAACGCGCTGGTGGACCAGGGAAAGCAGATCGTCGTCTCCTCCGACAAGCCGCCGAGCGACCTGGCAGGGCTTGAGGACCGGCTGCGGACGCGGCTGGGCTGCGGCATGGTGGCCGACATCCACGCCACCACCTACGAGCTGCGCATCTCGATCCTGGAGTCCAAGGCGGCCTCGGCGGGCGTGGATGTGCCGGCGCGGGTGCTGGAGTTCCTGGCCCACAAGATCACCTCCAACGTCCGCGAGTTGGAGGGGGCGCTGAACCGCCTCATCGCCCATGCCAACCTTTTCGGCCGGCCGGTGACGCTGGAATCCTGCCAGGAGGTGCTGCACGACATCCTGCGCGCCCATGACCGCCGGGTGACGATCGAGGAGATCCAGAAGCGGGTCGCCGAGCACTACAACATCCGCCTGACCGACATGTCCTCGGCCCGCCGCGCGCGGAACGTGGCCCGGCCGCGGCAGGTGGCAATGTATCTCTCCAAGCAGCTCACCTCCCGCTCCCTGCCCGAAATCGGGCGGCGCTTCGGCAACCGCGACCACACCACGGTGATGCATGCCGTCTCCCGCGTTGCGGAGCTCATGCAGGGCGATGCCGGCTTCGCCGAGGACGTGGAACTGCTCCGGCGCATGCTCGAGACCTGAGCGCCCGTTGCGACCCAGGCTTCACGCCGCGTTTTCAGAGTGATACGAGGTCCATCCGGGGGCTTTCCGTCCCCCATGGCGTTGCAGGGGTGGCGGCGATGAAGTTCACGGTGGACCGGGCGGTGCTCCTCAAGGCCCTCGCCCATGTCCAGGGCGTGGTGGAGCGGCGCAATACCATCCCCATCCTGGCCAATGTGTTGCTGGACGCTGCCGAGGGGCGGCTTCGCCTGACTGCGACCGATATGGAGATCGCGATCGTCGAGGAGGTGGCGGGCGTCGAGGTCGCACGCGAGGGCCGCTGCACCGCCCCGGCCGCGACCCTGCTGGAGATCGT
The DNA here is from genome assembly GCA_036563555.1 of Roseomonas sp. Taxonomy (GTDB): domain Bacteria; phylum Pseudomonadota; class Alphaproteobacteria; order Acetobacterales; family Acetobacteraceae; genus Roseomonas. The sequence continues at coordinate 6,676 of DATCMG010000738.1, forward strand.
CCGCAAGCTGCCCGAGGGCGCGAAGGTGGAGCTGGACCATCGCGGCGGCGACGCCCCGCTGGCCCTGCGCGCCGGTCGCTACAACACCAGCCTGATGGTCTTGCCCGTGGAGGACTTCCCCTCCATGACCGAGGGCAAGCTGCCGCATAGGTTCTCGGTCACCGCCGGAATGCTGCGCGACCTCGTGGACCGCACCCGCTTCGCGATCTCCACCGAGGAGACGCGCTACTACCTCAACGGTATCTATCTCCACGCGACCGAGGCCGATGGCGTGAAGGTGCTGCGCGCCGTGGCGACGGACGGCCATCGCCTGGCCCGCGTCGAGGAGCCCCTGCCCGATGGTGCCGAGGGCATGCCGGGCGTGATCGTTCCCCGCAAGACCGTGGCCGAGCTGCGCAAACTGGCCGAGGAGACGATGGACGAGATCGAGATGCGGCTTTCGGACACGAAGCTGCAGGTGAAGCTCGGCACCGTCACCCTGACCAGCAAGCTGATCGACGGGACCTTCCCGGATTACGAGCGGGTGATCCCGAAGGGCAATGACCGCGTGCTGTCCGTGGACAAGGCTGCCTTCGCCGCCGCCGTGGACCGCGTGGCGGCCATCTCCTCCGAGCGCTCGCGCCCGGTGAAGCTCTCGCTGGAGAAGAACCACCTCCTCCTCACCGCAGCCTCCCCGGAGCAGGGGCAGGCGCAGGAGGAGTTGGACGGCGACACGGTGACCTATGACGCCGCCCCGCTCGAGATCGGCTTCCAGGCCCGCTACCTCAAGGACATCACGGACCAGGTGGATGGACAGGTGGAGTTCCGCTTCGCCGATGGCTCCGCGCCCACCATCGTGCAGGACGCCTCCAAGCCCGAGGCGCTCTACGTCCTGATGCCGATGCGGGTCTGATCCCGCATCGGTTGATGCGGCGGCTGGTGCCGCCATCTGAGATGCCCTGGCCTGCCTGGCTGCCGGATGGGGTGATGCCCGTCCGGCCGTCCGACGACCCCGTTATCACCGGTCTTGATGCCGGGGGCAGCGGCGTTGGAATGGCCTCCCTTGTTGGCACCCCTCCCCCGTGATCCCCTCGCTTCGCCTGACGCGCCTTCGACTGCAGGATTTTCGCAACCACACGCACGCCGCCATGCGGTTCTCGGCCGGGATCGTCGTGATTGCAGGGGAGAATGGCTCGGGCAAGACGAACCTGCTGGAGGCGATCAGCCTCCTCGGCCCTGGCCGCGGCCTGCGGGGAGCACGGATCGCCGATCTCGGCCGCCATGTGGGGGAGGAGAGCCTTCCCTGGGCCGTCTCAGGCCGCTTCGAGGGGCCGGAGGG
>DATCMG010000764.1:0-3221 GCA_036563555.1 Roseomonas sp.
GCACCCTTAGCTCAACTGGATAGAGCAACCGGCTTCTACCCGGTTGGTTGGGGGTTCAAGTCCCTCAGGGTGCGCCACCTCTCCATGCCCGCCCGGCCACCGGGCGAGCGGATCTCCTACCCGGCTTCTCGCAGCACCCGCAGCACATCCAGCCCGTAGCGGTCGAGCTTCGACGCCCCGACCCCGTGGACGGAGGCGAGATCATCGAGGGTTCGCGGCTTCTGGGCAGCGATATCCGCCAGGGTGCGATCCGGAAAGATGACATAGGCGGGCACGGACTGGCGCGTGGCCTCCTCCTTCCTCCACGCGCGCAGCGCATCGAAGACCCCGGCTTCGGCTGGCTGGTCGCCGTATCCGGCGGCCGGGGCTGAGGCACCGCGCCCCGCGCGTTGCCGCCGGGGCGCGCGCGCCGCCTCGCGCAGGGCCGCCTCCTGCAGCATCACCGGTTGCTCGCCACGCAGGATGGGGCGCGCGGCCTCGGTTGCCTGATAGATCGGCAGGTTCGTGTCGCTCGCCATCTCCAGCGCGCCGCGCGCGAGCAGGTGGCGGGCGATGTTGCGCCAGGCGCCCTCCGCCACGTCCCGCCCGATGCCGAAGACGGAGAGGCGGTCATGGCCGAAGGAGCCGACCTTGTCCGTCTCCTTGCCCCGGAGCACGTCCACCACATGGCCCAGCCCGAACCGCCCCCCGGTGCGATGCACGGCGGAGAGGAGCTTGCGCGCGGCCTCGGTGGCATCGATCAGGCGGGGCGGGCGCAGGCAGGCGTCGCAATTGCCGCAATCCTCGGTCAGGTCGTCGCCGAAGCAGCGCAGCAACAAGCGGCGGCGGCAGGTCGCGCTCTCCACGATGGCGACGAGGCGGTCCAGGCGCTCATGGTCCAGGCGCTTCTGCGTGTCGGCCGCCGGGCTCTCGGCGATTCGCCGGCGGGCCACCGCGATGTCCTCGGCGCCGTAGAGCAGCAGGGCGCGGGCGGCGGCGCCGTCGCGGCCCGCGCGTCCGATCTCCTGGTACCAGGATTCCGGCCCGCCCGGCAGGGCGAGATGGGCAACCCATCGCACATCCGGCCGGTCGATTCCCATGCCGAAGGCAATGGTCGCCGCCATCATCACCGGGTCACCGGAGGAGAAGCGGCGTTCCGCCGCGCGCCGGTCGGCCGCATCCATGCCGGCGTGGTAATGCAACGCGTCATACCCCTCCCTCCGAAGGCGGGTGGCGGTGCGCTCCGTCTCGGCCCGGCTGGGGCAGTAGATGATTCCGGCGCCCCGGCCGTCATCCGCCTCCTCCATGAAGGCGGCGATCTGGGCGATGGCGTTGTCGCGTGGCGCGACCTCGATGCGGATGTTCGGGCGGTCGAAGCTGCCGCGGAAGACCGGCGCGTCCGTCAGCGAAAGGCGCTCGCGGATGTCGTCCACGGTGCGGGCATCGGCCGTGGCCGTCAGTGCCACGCGCGGCACCTCGGGAAAGCGCTCCGCCAGCATGGTGAGCATGCGGTATTCCGGGCGGAAGTTGTGGCCCCAGGCGGAGATGCAATGCGCCTCGTCCACGGCGAAAAGAGCAAGGTCGCGCCGCGCCAACCTCTCCGCCGTGCCCTCGAGCGCCAGGCGCTCGGGCGAGACATAGAGCAGCTTCAGCTTGCCATTGGCGAGGTCGCGCGAAACGCGGCCGCGCTCCTCCTCATCCAGGCCGGAATGCAGCGCGGCGGCCGCGACACCCTGCTGGCGCAGTGCGGCGACCTGATCCTCCATCAGCGCGATCAGGGGCGAGACGACGACGCCCAGCCCCGGGCGGCACAGCGCGGGCACCTGGTAGCAGAGCGACTTGCCGCCGCCCGTCGGCATCAGCACGAGGCCGGAGCCGCCGCCGGTGACATGCTCCACGATCTCCGCCTGCCGGCCCCGGAAATCGGTGAAGCCGAAAACGTCATGCAGGACGGCGCGGGGATCGTCGCTCATGGCCTGGCCCCGGCGGAAGCCAGAAGCACGGCACCGCCCTCATAAATCGGGCAACGGGCCTTGCCGTGGTTCACCACGATGATGGAGCGGGCGTGGATTCGTTCAGTCCGCGTTGAAGGCGGCGCTGCATGATGGTCGGTGCGGGGCATGGGGTAGCGCTCAGATGGGGCAGCACGGCGCCGGGCGACAGGGCACGGGCGCGGAACGACGGCGAGTCAGGACATGGCCGGTAGCGCCTGGCCTCCGGCAAGGCGAAGGATCCGGGTCGGGCGCTCCACGCCGATCAGGCGATGCGTGATCAGGATGGCGCTGCGCCCGCCCAGCGCGGTGTCCAGCGTCTCCAGGAAGGCGCGCTCGGTCGCGGCATCGAGGCCAGCCGTCGGCTCATCCAAAATGATGACGGAGGCGGGGGAAAGCAGGGCGCGGGCGAGGGCGATGCGCCGCGCCTGCCCGCCGGAAAAGCGGGCACCGGCCTCGCCGCAACGCGTCTCCAGCCCGTCCGGCAGGGCACGGATCAGGTCGGCGATGTGGGCGCGTTCCAGCGCCTCCCACAGCGCAGAATCCGGCGCGTCCGGTGCGGCGAGGCGGAGATTGGCGGCGATGCTGTCATCGAACAGCGTCGCTTCCTGGGTCAGACAGGCGATGCGGGCGCGCACCGTATCGGCCGAAAGGGTGGCATAATCCGCGCCACCCAGGGTGATCGTGCCCTCCTGCGGTGCGGCGAGCTTCAGCAGCAACGCGGCAAGGGTCGACTTGCCGGCGCCGGACGGGCCGAGCAGGGCGATGCGGGCGCCTTCCGGCAGGTCGAGAGAGAGATCGTCGAAGACCGGCGGGCGGTCCGGCGCCCAGGCGAAGTGGACGCCCCGGATCGAAATCGCATGGCCGGCCGGTGTCGCGGGGGAGGGCGGATCGGGTACCGGCACGGGCTGGCTGGCGGCCTCCAGCAGGCGCCGCGCGCCGGCCGAGGCCAGGGCGAGGGCCGCGCCGGCGCGAGGCAAGGCGCCCATCGCATCGGCGGCCGCGATCACGAGGAAGAGGGCCACGACCGCGGCCCCGGCCTGGGCGCCACCCCCCGCGATTCCCCAGGCGAGGGCACCGAGCAGCGCCCCCTGGGTAAGCAGCGTGCCCGAGGCGGCGCCGAGCGAGCCGGCGCGGGCGAGCCGGCGCCGCTCCATGTCCATGGTGGCGGCGGCTGCCTCGACCCGGGCCAGCGCACGGAGTTCGGCATTGGCGGCGAAGATGTCCTCCATCGCCGAGAGCGGCTCCACG
>DATCMG010000787.1:0-2042 GCA_036563555.1 Roseomonas sp.
GCTGACCCGCTATGACGTGGACATCCTGACCGAGGCCGAGGAGAGCGAGCGGCGCCAGGCGGACTTCAGCAAGCGCACCGGCCTCTTCGTCGAGGGGCTGGACGTGGATGACGTGATTGCCGGCCTGCTCGTCACCGAAGGCTTCTCCTCGCTGGAGGAGATCATCGAGACCGATGACGAGGAACTCGCCGAGATCGAGGGCTTCGACGAGAACGTCGCCGCCGAGCTGAAGCGCCGCGCCCAGGCGAGCCTTGAGCGCCGCGACCAGGAGCTGGACGAGAAGCGCCGCGCCATGGGCGTGGAGGACGCGGTCGGCGAGGCCGGCGGCTTCACCCCCGCGATGATGGTCTCCCTCGGCGAGAAGGGCGTGAAGACGCTCGACGACCTGGGCGACCTCGCCTCCGACGAGCTGGTCGAGATCCTCGGCGAGGACAGCGTCGACGAGGAGACGGCCAACGCCATCATCATGGCCGCCCGTCAGCGTGCCGGCTGGTTCGGCCCCGAGGAGAAGGCCCGCGCCGAGGCGGAGGCTGCCGCGGCCGCCGAAGCGGCTGCCGCTGCCCAGGCCGCCGAGGCGGAGGGCGATGTTGCCGAGGCTGCCGAAGCCGAGGATGAAGGCGAGATCGAGGGCGAGGCTGATACCGAGGGCGATGTGAGCGCCGAGGGCGAGGCCCAGGACGAGGGTGAGGAGAACGGCGACGCCCGGGCCTGATCCCCAAACCCCGGACCAGATCCCGCCCGAGGCGTCCGGCACCCCCGGCCAGCCCGGACAGGCCATGGGCCTGCCCGACCCGGAGGAGAAGGGCCCGCTTCGCCGCTGCGTGGCGACGCGGGAAAGCCTGCCGAAGGAGGCGATGATCCGCTTCGTGCTCGGCCCGGACCGCGTCCTGGTGCCGGACCTCGCCGGGCGCATGCCCGGGCGGGGAATGTGGTTGAGCGCGCGCGGCGATGTGCTAGAACGCGCCCTGACCCGCGGCGCCTTCATGAAGGCCGCCCGCGGCCCGGTTCACCCCATCCCCGACCTTCGCGAGGCGATCGTCGGCGGACTCCGGCGGCGCATCCGGGACCAGGTCGGCCTAGCGCGCCGCGCGGGGCAGGCCGTGGTGGGCTTCCAGCAGGCGCGCGAATGGCTCCAGGCCGGCCGCGCCGCCCTGCTGGTGGAAGCGGCGGATGGAAGCGCCCCGGAGCGCGCGAGGCTGGTGGGGAGCCACAAGGTTCCCATCGTCTCCGTTCTCGGGGCTGCGGAGCTGGGTTCGGTGTTCGGGCGCGATCACGCGGTTCATGTGGCGGTGGCGCCGGGACGGCTGGCCGATGGCATCCGGATGGAGGCCGCGCGGCTGGCCGGGATGCTGGAAGCCGGCACCGGGCAAGAGGATGCGCGTGGTGGTGGCAAGCGGGGCAGGGGACAGGGCCGGAAGGGCCCTGGCACCGAGGGCTCCGCATCGCCACATCATGCGGAGACGGTTCGTCCCGCCAGGACGAACCAAACGGCTCGCCCGGACGGGACGAGCCAGTCGGCTCGCCCGGACACGGGCGGCCAGGATGGGGTGCCCCGACAGGGTGCCCGTGACGAGGCGCCCCGCGGGGGCGCTGGAGGCCCGGCGTCCCGGAAGGGCGGCAGGCAGGGAACGCGCCCTCGGCGCGGAGGGGAGCCGGCCGTGCCAGTGACGCAAAAGCGATGAGCCGCTAGTCGGCCGGATGGCGACGGGGCGCAGGGGGATCAGTCCTCCAGAGCCCCATGGGACCGTGCCCCTGGCGCGTCCCGAAGGATGCGCGCCCCTGATGGCGCGAAAGATGATGATGGGCCGCGCGGAATGGCGTGGCCGGCGCCCAGGGATTTACCCCGGGGGGCGCCTTGGAGATCGGTGTGGCTGACAGCAAGCTGGATTCGGAAGGCTCGAACGCGGGCGGACGCATGAGCGACGACAACGGACAGGACCAGGGCAAGGGGCGGCTCTCGCTGCGCCCCGGCGGGCGGATGGAACTCGGCAAGACCGAGCAGGCTGGCAGCGTGCGCCAGTCCTTCAGCCATGGCCGCAGCA
>DATCMG010000791.1:0-14832 GCA_036563555.1 Roseomonas sp.
CGCCGAGGAGAGCAGCAGCGTGTCGCGGTCCAGCCAGTCCAAGCCGCCCTTCGCCTCCGGCAGGATGAAACCCTCCTCCACGAAGCGCCGCTCGCCGAGGTCGAACTCCCGCAGGACCACCGCATCGCCGCCGCCACGCGAGAGGCGAAGCACGGCCAGGTCATGCGTGCGGGGTAGCGTGGTGGCCCCCTGCCAGACCCAATCCTCGCCCTCCGCCCGGGCCAGGGCGTCGAGATCGAGCAGAACCTCCCAATCCGGCGTCGGCCGGCGATAGCTTTCGAGGCTGGTGCGTCGCCAGACACCGCGCGGCTGCGCCGCATCCTGCCAGAAATTGTAAAGCCAGGAACAACGGCGGGTGACGACGGGCAGCTTGTCCGGCCGGTCCAGCGCCGCCCTCACCGCGTCCCGGTCGGCCGCGAAGCGCGCATCGGCGAGGCGCCCCAGGGTCGCGGCATTCTGCTCGGCCACCCAGGCCAGGGCCTGCTCGCCCTCTACATCTTCCAGCCAAAGCCAGGGATCGGCATCGGGTGCGGCGATGGTCGGGCGCGGATCGGTGGGGCTGGACATGGCGCAGTTTACCGGCCCTGCCGATTCCTGGCGACGCCGCCCCGAAAGCGGGCAGGTTCGTGCGAGTTGCTTTATCTCGGTGCGGGAGGTCGCAGCGGCCGGCATAGTCGAGGCTCAGAACGGCGGTGGCCAACATTTACAGCGGCCGGGGCGCCATGCTCAGAGACGGGATCTATTACTCGAGGGCTTAGCGGGCTCGCGGCCGCTGTCAGCCTCGCCGAGCCATCAGCGGCGGGCAACCGGGAGATACAAGGGCCTCCGCTCAGGCAATGGCAACGAAGTGATCGCCCTTGCCGTGCCGGGGTAGGATAAGGCCAGGCAATGACACGCTATGGAGGAAGCTGCCCCGTGACAACACCGCACGCGGCCATCGCCCCAGGGACTGCGGTCAAGTTCCGTGACCCCATCCTGACGGCGAAGGGGGAGCGCCGCGCGGCTGTCTCGCTTGGTGCCCTGCGCACCCTATGGTTCAACACCGGCACGCTCTGCAACCTCACCTGTGGCCATTGCTACATCGAGAGCTCTCCGCAGAACGATGCGCTGGTCTATCTCTCCGCCGCCGAGGCCGCCGGCTACCTGGACGAAATCCGTCGAGAGGAGCTGCCGGTGGAGGAGATCGGGTTCACGGGCGGCGAGCCCTTCATGAACCCGGACATGCTGGCGATGCTGGCCGACACCTTGGGCCGTGGCTTCCGCGCCCTCGTGCTGACCAACGCCATGCGGCCGATGATGCGGCATGGTGAGCGGCTCGCTGGCATGAATGCGGCGCATCCCGGGCTGCTCACCCTGCGCGTCAGCCTCGACCATTACAGTCCCGGCCTGCACGACCGGGAGCGCGGCATCGGCACCTTCGAGAAGACGATCCGGGGCATGGAATGGCTTGTCGCCAACGGCTTTCATCTGCATGTGGCCGGCCGCGCCGCCTTCGGGCAGGAGCCGGAGGCGGCGCTGCGGGAAGGCTATGCGAGGCTCTTCGCGGCGCGTGGCATCCCGCTGGACGCGGGGGATCCCGTGGCCCTGATGCTCTTCCCGGAAATGGATCCGGAGGCTGACGTGCCCGAGATCACCGAGGCCTGCTGGGGCATCCTGGAAAAGTCGCCGGACAGCGTCATGTGCGCCTCCTCCCGCATGGTGGTGAAGCGCCGCGGCGCCGGGGATCCATCCGTGCTCGCCTGCACCCTGCTGGCCTATGACCCGCAATTCGAGCTGGGCGCCACGCTCGCCGAGGCGAGCCGCCCCGTGCCGCTGAACCATCCCCATTGCGCCCGCTTCTGTGTCCTGGGCGGTGCCGCATGCAGCCGCTGATGAGCCGGGCCATTCAGCGGCGCATCCGGGCCAGCAGCCTCGCCCAGCGTCGCGCCCCGGAGCCGAAGATCCGCGCTTCATAGGCGGAGAAGGCCGCGGCCTTGGATAATTCGGACCGCGTGGGATAGGGCAGCACGGCACTGGAAACCGCCCATGGCGAGGCCTTGCCGGTGATAGCCAGGCTCCAGGGCAGAACCAGCTCCCCCGCGCCCGCGCCGACCAGGGTGACGCCGACCACCCGGCCGCGTGCCATGACAAGCTTCATGAAGCCAGTCGTGTCGCCCTCCGCCACTGCCCGGTCGTTCTCCGCGAAGGCTTGGCGATGGATCTCCACCTGCCCGTGCCTCTTCCGCGCCGCTTGCTCCGTCAGCCCGATCTGCGCCAGCTCGGGATCGGTGAAGGTCACCCAGGGCAGCGCGGCGTAATCCACTGAAGCGGGGATGCCCAGCGCCACGTTCATCACCGCGACCGTGCCTTCGTAACCCGCCGCGTGGGTGAAGCGTGGCCCCTCGCGGCAGTCGCCAATGGCGAGGATGCGGTGGTTGGTGGTGCGGCGGCGCCCGTCCACCCGGATGCCACGGGAATCCACCGCCACGCCCGCCGCGTCGAGCCCAAGCCCTTCCACCGCCGGGCTGCGGCCGGTGGCGACCAGCAGATGGCTGCCCTCCACCATTCCGCCAGTCTCCGTCCAGACGCGAAGCCCCCCGGCCGTGGCGGTAACCCGTATGGCGCGTGTGTCGTGCAGGATCGCCACGCCTTCAGTGGCCAGCCGGCCCAGAACCACTGCCGCCGCCTCGGGATCGTCGCGGGGAAAGGGGCGCCCGGCCTCGATCACCGTCACGGCGGAGCCCAGCCGGCGAAAGGCCTGGGCCATCTCCATCCCGATGGCGCCTCCTCCGAGCACCACCAGGTGGCGCGGCAGGCGGTCGAGTTCCCATAGCGTTTCATTGGTGAGGTGTGGCGTCTCCGCCAGCCCCTCCACCTCCGGCAGGGCGGGGCGCGACCCGACCGCCACCACGATCCGCGGCGCCTGCAGCCGACGGCCCGCGACGGAAAGGCTGCCGCCATCCAGGAAGCGCGCTTCCCCACGGATCACCTCCACGCCCCAACCGCGGAAGCGCTCCTCCGAGTCATGTGGCGCGATAGCGTCGATCGCGGCCCGGATATGCGCGCGCACCCGGGCGAAATCCACCGCGGGTTCCGCGGTTGCGAGGCCCAGCGCCCCGGCGGTGCGGATGGCCTGAGCACGTCCGGCGGCGGCGATCAGCGCCTTGGACGGCACGCAGCCCGTGTTGAGGCATTCGCCCCCCATGCGGTCGCGCTCGACCAGCGCCACGCGCAGGCCAAGCCGGGCGCAGCCCCCGGCCGCGGTAAGCCCTGCCGCACCCGCACCGATGACGATCAGGTCGTGCGTGCGCGCCAAGGCCCCGTTCCCGCTCAATCACCAGCCCAGGATGGCAGGTCGGGCGGGCTTCTGTAATCTGCGAGGGCCGGCCGATCGGCATGCGTATCATGGAGCGGAAACTGAGCGACAAGACGGTCCTGCGCCCCGTCCTCCGCATCCTCGTCACCGGCGGATCGGGGCTGATCGGGGGGGCGCTGGCCGGATATCTCGCCGGGCGCGGCCATAGCGTGGTCGCGATGCTGGGCCGCAAGCCAGCGCTCCTGGGTGAGGCCTGGGGACCGGTGGCCACGACTTCCTGGAATGGCGGACCGCCACGCCCGGGCGAGATCGCCACCCTTTCCGCCGATCTGCGGCGCGAGGCGCTGGGCCTGGGAGAGGCAGGCTGTTCGGCGCTGGCCGGCGGCCTGGACCTCATCGTCCACTGCGCCGCCGTGACCGGCTTCGGCCTCGATCACGCCACCTACCATCAGGTGAATGTGGAGGGCGCGGCGCGGATCCTGGCCCTGGCCGAGCAGGGCGGGCCGCGCCCCATTCCACTGCTTCAGGTGAGCACCGCCTATGTCTGCGGCGAGCGCAGCGGCCCAGTGGCCGAGGAGCCGCCGGCGGCGGGCACGCGCTTCGCCAATGGCTACGAGGAAAGCAAGGCCGAGGCGGAACGCCTGGCGGCCGCCGCGCGGCACCGTGGCCTGCCCGTGGCCGTGGCGCGGCCATCCATCGTGGTCGGCGCCTGGACGGATGGCGCCATCGCCCGCTTCGATAACCTGTATGGCGTGATCCGCCTGGTGACGGAGGGCCGGATTCGCACCATCCCCGCCAATCCCGGTGCCAGCCTCGACATGGTGCCGATCGACCATGTGGTCGGCGGCCTGGCCGACATCGCCGAGCGGATGGAGGAAGCTGCCGGGCGGGTGTTCCACCTGGTGTCCGGCGCTCCCGTGCCGGTGCCGCAGCTCCGCGACCTGGCGCTGAGCTATCCGCAGTTCCACGCCCCCCGTTTCGTACCGCCGGAGGGCTTCGATCCCAGCCGCCTGGAGGAAGGCGAGCAGTGGTGGCACACAAGGGTGACAGGGCTTTACGCCAGCTATTTCCAGCGGGATCCACGCTTTTGCGATGACAATCTTCGGGCCCTTAGCGGGCGCGCCTGTCCGCCGGTGGACTGGGCCTTCCTGCGGCGGATGATCGGCCAATGCGTTTCCGCCGGCTTCCTGCGCGACGAGGCCGCGGGACTGATGCCTCACCGCACATCGGGGTAGTGGCGGTCCAGCCGCTTGCGCAGCCCCAGCCCCCAGCGCACGCCTACCTTCAGATAGACCCAGTTCGCCCGCAGCCCGCCCCAGGCTGCGACGCGCCGGTCGGAGGTGAGCACCACACGGTTGACCAGCCGCGTGCGGCCGAGCCGGGCGAAGCGGATGCACAGGTCGGCGTCCTCCATTACCCTGAGTTCCGGGTCGCAACCCCCGACCGCCAGGAAATCCGCGCGGCGGAAGAACATGGCGTGGTCACCGAAGAGCAGCCGGGCGCCGCGAAGGAACAGGAGCGGGCGAAAGATCAGCGGCGCGTACCAGGTCTTGACCCAGTTGTGCAGGCTGGTGCCCCAGCGCACCGTATCCGCTCCGCTCAGCAGCGGCGTGAAGCCCGCGAGGGCGGTGTCGGGATCGGCCATCACGCGCTGGATCACCTCCATGGCGTCGTCCGGCAGGATCGTGTCGGCGTGCAGCACGCAGATGATGGGCGCCGAGACCTCCTCCACGCCGCGGTTGATCTGTGCCGCCCGGCCGCGCACGGGGTGGCCCACCACGCGCAGCCCGCCGGCGCGGGCAATGGCAACGGAAGCGTCCTGGCTGCCGCCATCCACGGCCAGCACCTCTGCCGGCGGCGGATGCAGCGCGGCGAGGCATCGCAGCAGCCGTGGCAGCGACCGTGCCTCGTCCAGCATCGGGATGACGATGGCGATGCCGCTCACCCCAGGAGACCCGGCCAGCGGATCAGATCCTCCGGCCGATCCAGGTCCGCGAGCGGCTCCAGCATCGCGGGCGTCACGCTCTGCGCGGCGAAGCGCGCCATCGTGGCGGTGAAGACCGTGTCGGTGCCCCAGGCCATCGGCTCGAACAGGAAGGGCATCGGTTCGCGCAGGCCGAGAAGGTAGTAGCCGCCATCCTCGGCCGGGCCGATGACGGCGCGGTGCCCGTCCAGCGCCGCCGCCGCCGCCAGCAGGTGGTGCGGCGCGAGGTCTGGCAGGTCAGCGCCCAACAGGATGGCGGGCGGAGCCGCCGCCGCCCGCGCCATGCGGATGCCGAGATCACCCTCTCCCTGATCGGCCAGTGCCACCTCCGCCCCCAGCCATGCCCGGAAAGCCTCCGGTGGGGCGCCGGTGCAACGCAATTCGAAGGGCAGTCCGCTTGCCCGCAGCACGCCCAGCGTCCGTTCGGTGAGACGCCTGTGCAGGGCGGCAGCCCCTTCCGCCCCGAGCGCCGGGATCAGGCGTGTCTTGGCGCGGCCCGGCTCGGGGAAGCGTGCGAACAGCGCGACGCGGGGCGCAGGGGTCACGGCGCGGCCGGGTGGGACCGGGCGGGTGCCCGGGCGAGGCACGGGAGCTTGCCGCTTTGCCCGCCGCCCCTCATCTCGGATCGCATGCGCCATTCCCCTGCCCTGCCCGGACGCAGTCTCGCCGTGCCGGCGCCGCGTGAAAAGCCGGGCTGGGGTCCGGCCGCTATGACCGCCGGCCTTGCGATCGCCACCGCCGCGATCTTCCTGGCCGAGCGCCACGCCCCGCTACGTCGCCGCAGCCAGGCCGAGCCGTCGCGCACGGTTCGAAACCTCGTGATGGGTGCGCTGAGCATGGCGGTGGTGGCCGCGGTGGAGGGGCCGGTGACGCGGCATCTGGCGCGGCGGGCCGAGGAGAAGCGCCGGGGGTTGGCGCAACGCCTGCCGATGCCGGCCTGGGCGCGCGATACCCTGGCTTTCCTGCTGATGGACTACACGATCTATGTCTGGCACGTGCTGACCCATAAGGTGCCGGCACTGTGGCGCCTGCACCTTGTCCATCATATCGACCTCGACCTCGATGCCTCGACCGCGTTCCGCTTCCACGCGGTGGACATGCTCGTCTCCGTTCCCTGGCGTGCGGCGCAGGTCGCCCTGCTCGGCGTCTCGCCGCGCGCCTTCCGGGCGTGGCAGGGATTCTTCTTTCTGTCCGTGCTGTTCCACCATTCCAATCTGCGCCTGCCGCCACGGCTGGAGCAGGCGCTGACCTGGATTCTGACCACGCCGCGCATGCACGGCATCCACCACTCCACCATGCGCGAGGAGGCCAATTCCAACTGGTCCAGCGGACTGAGCTTCTGGGACCGGCTCCATCGCACCTTTCGTCTCGACGTGGCGCAGCGGGATCTGCGGATCGGCGTTCCCGGCTATCGTGACCCCGCGGAGACGGCGCTGCGGCCCTCGCTGGAGATGCCCTTCCGGCCGCAGAGGGACGCATGGCGGCCGCGGGATCAGCGGCGGCTGGATGGAAGGCTGGCGCGGGCGCGCTGAGGCGGCCTTACCGGTTCCGCTGCAACAGCGGCATGGCGCCCGGCGTTGCCTTGCCGCAAGCGGAGGCCGCCATGACCACCCCATCCGAACTGAGCCATGACCTGCGGCTGCGGAGCGACCAGGATCTTCGGCGGCGCCGCTGGCTGGTGGGGCTATCGCTGCTGGGCGTCGGGATCGGGCAGATCGTGGCGCTGTACCAGACCGGAATCCTGCGCCGCCTGCCCGACCCGCCTGTTGGTCCCTTTGACTCCGAGCGCGTCAACGCCTCGGACTATGCCTATAAGCGCCTGCAGGTGCCCGATGCTTTCCTGATGATCGCCACCTACGCCGTCACGGCGGCCCTTGCCGGTACTGGCGGGCGCGACCGGGCGGAGCGCATGCCGCTGTTGCCGGTGGCGCTGGCGGCCAAGACGCTCTTCGACGTGGGCACCAACCTGAAGCTGGCCCGCGAGGAATGGGAGGACAACCAGGCCCTCTGCGCCTATTGCCAGACCGCCAGCCTGGTCTCCATCGCCTCCGCAGTGTTGGCGCTGCCCGAGGCGGCGCGCGGCCTGCGGCATTGGCTCAGCCGCTGATCGCGGCGGCGCTCAACGACCCGCACCGCCAGTGTCCGATGACGGCGCGCTGACGCGCCGACCCGCTTACCAACCCTCCGGCAGGGCCACGCCCAAGTCCCGCGCGACCTTCGAGAGATCGAGGCGCGTCTGCTCCGGCAGGTCCAGGCCGTCCCGCTGGTGCTTCGCCTCGTTCCGGGCCTCGATTTCGCCGGGGTAGAAGACTTCCTCGAATCCCTCGGCGAGGGGCACGGCCTTGATCCCCGCGATCATCTCCTCCATCCGCGCCTCGAAGCGCGCGACGGGGCCGAAGGCCGCGATGTCGAGTGCCATGACCATGTGGCCGCATCGGCTGCGCTTCTCCGCCTGATACGGGCCGTTCACCTCGTTCATGATCCCGCTGCCGGAGAGCACGCCGGACAGCACGTCCATCATCACGGTGATCGCGTAGCCCTTATGCCCGGCCATCGGCAGGATGACGCCGCCCAGCGCCGCCACCGGATCGGTGGTGCGCCGGCCCTGCGCATCGATCGCCCAATCCCCGGGAATCGGGATGCCTTTCTGGCGGGCGAGGAAGATCTTGCCGCGCGCAACCACGGTGTTGGCGATGTCGAGCATCATCGGCGCATGCCGCCCGGCGGGGGCCGCGATGGACCAGGGATTGTTGCCCAGCAGCTTCGTCCGGCCGCCCCAGGGCGCCATGGCCGGGCTGCCATTGGTGGTCAGCATGCCGATGCAGCCCTGCTCAGCCGCCATGCGCGTGAAATAGCCCAGCGCGCCGTGGTGGTTCGAATCCCGCACCGAGACGATGCCGACGCCGTGCCGCTTCGCACGGCCGATGGCATCCTGCATGGCTCGCTTCGCGATCACCTGGCCCACGCCATCGCGTCCGTCGATCACCGAGATGGCGCCGGCATCCACCACCACCTCCGGTGCCGTCACGGGCTTCATCGTGCCGGCCCGCACGCGGTCGATGTACCAGGCCGCGCGCAGCACGCCGTGGGAAGAGTGGCCCCATAGATCCGCCCGCACGAGGCTGTCGGCCACCAGTGCCGCATCCTCATCCGGAAGGCCGGCCGCGGCGTAGAGCGCGGTGATGAAGGCGCGCAGCGCATCCGGTGCGATATGGGGCATGGCTGGTTCCTTCGCCGATGGTGCTATGTGATCCGGTCCGGATCGCCCTCGAAGCCGAGCGCGCAGACGGAGCCGCCGTGAAAAAGCGCCGCGACCGGGCCGCCCGGCGTGGCCACGCCCTCCAGCTCGGTGGCCCAGGCCTCGCCATCATCCTGCGGCACATAGCCGATCCGCGTCCGCGTGGCCGCATCTCCGCCCCACAGCGCTCGGGTGTTGGCCGAGACGCCGTAGAGAACGAGGAAGCCGAAGGGCGGCGCTTCGACACAGCATCGGGCGAGCTGCGCCATGTCGCGGTGGCTGATCCAGCCACCCAACTCCCGCGCATTCCCCGGGCGTGCCCGGAAGGCGCCGATACGCAGGCAGGCCACGTCAATCCCGTACTTGTCGGCATAGAGCCGGCCCATCGCCTCGCCATATACCTTGCTCACGCCGTAGAACCCGTCGGGCCGCGCCGGTTCCTCCGTGCCCACCGGCCGGTCGGCGCGGTAGAAGCCGATGACGTGGTTGCTGCTGGCGAAGATGATGCGGCGCACGCCGTTCCGCCGCGCCGCCTCGAACAGGGTGTGGCAGGCCACGACATTGGTCTGCAGGATTTCCTCCGGCGTCCCCCCGGTTTCCCGCGGGATGCCAGCAAGGTGGATCAGGCAGTCCACATCCCGCGTCGCCTCCTCCGCCACGCCGGGATCGGAGAGATCGCCCTGCATCGCCTCCTCGTCTGCGCTCGCCGCCTCCATCGAACGGCGATCAAGCAGGCGCAGCCGCGTGGCGGTGCCGCGCAGGGCCGGGCGCAGCACGCACCCGATCTCCCCCGCCGCGCCAGTGAGGAGAAGGCGCCGCCAGCCGGGGCGGAAATCCGCTTGCTGCATAAGCGCCCGCCCTCAGCTGTCGACCGTGATTCCGGCATCCTGCACGATGCGTCCGAACTTCTGCGATTCCGCCTCGACGAAGCGGCGGTAATCGGTGGGGCTCATCGGCTGCGGCAGCAGGCCCAGGGTCTCGAACTTCCCGCGCAGCTCCGGCACCTTCAATGCCTCGGCCACCGCACCATAGACCCTCTCCACGATCGCATCGGGCGTGCCGCCGGGCGCAAAGAGGCCGAACCAGTTGATCAGCTCATATTCCGCCAGCGGCGCGTATTCCGACACCGAGGGAACGTCGGGCATCTGCGGCAGGCGTTCGCGGGAGGTTACGGCGATGGCGCGGATGCGCCTGTCCTGGATCAGCGAGAGGCCGGAGGCGAGGCTGTTGTAGCCATACTGCACGCGCCCCGCCGCGATATCGGTGACAGCAGGCCCAGAACCACGATAGGGCACGTGCACCGTCTCGATCCGCGCCATGCGGTTGAACAGCTCGCCCGCTAGGTGCTGCGGGTTGCCGATGCCGGAGGAGGAATAGCTGAGCGCGCCCGGATGCGCCTTCGCATGCTCCACCAGCTCCCCGACCGTCTTGAACGGGGCATCCATGTTGCCCATCAGGATGTTGGGCACCTTCACGACGAGCGTGACCGGGCGCAGGTCGCGCTGCGGGTCATAGGCCATCTTCTCGCGGTAGAGGTGCTTGTTGACGGCCGTCTCGCCGGCGCCGCCGAGCAGGAAGGTGTAGCCATCGGGCGCTGCCGTCGCCACGGCCTGGGCCCCGATCATGCCGCTGGCGCCGGCGCGGTTCTCGACGATAACAGGCTGGCCCAGCGCCGCCCGCAACGGTTCGGCCAGGAGGCGTGCGGTGATGTCCTGCCCGCCGCCCGCGGCATAGGGCGCGATGATGCGAATGGTCCGGCTGGGGTAGTCGCCCTGGGCCAGGGCGGGGCGTGCCAGGGCCAGGGCGGCGCCAGCCGTGACCAGGCCGCGGCGGGTGGTGTTCGATGCGATCGTCATTCCCGGGTTCTCCCTTGTGCTTCGCTGTATTTTCTCGCGGCCGCCTCGTTCCGGCGGCGTGGCGTGCCTCATTCCACCGATGGGTGACCGGCAATCTCCTCCAGCTTGCGCAAGTCGGTTTCGGCGACGCGAACGCCGTCGCGCCGGCCGCGCGCAAGGGACGCCATCTCGCGCTCGCCCGGCAGCATCACCGGGGCGGCGGGGTCCGCGGCGGGAGTGTCATGCAGGATGGCGGCGAAATCCGCCATGCGGTCCCGCAGCCAATCCGCGCTGCCGAGGCGCGCTGTGTCGATCAGGATGAAGACATGCCCAAGGTTCTGCGCCAGGCCGGGGTTCTTGTCCCAGGCCTGCACATGGGTGAGGTAGGCGGCGCCGGAGAGCAGCCCGGCCAGCATGTCCACCATGACCGCCAGGCCGTAGCCCTTGTGGCCGCCGACCGGCAGCAGGAAGCCGGCGAGCGCCGCCTTCGGATCGGTAGTCGGCCGGCCTTCGGCATCGGTGGCCCAGCCTTCCGGCATTGTCGTGCCGCTTTCGGCCAGCGCCCGGATCTTCGCCCGCGCCGCGACGCTCAGCGCCATGTCCAGCACAACCGGGTCGCCACCGGGATTGGGGACGCCGATGCCGATCGGGTTGTTGCCGACGCGCGTGTCCTTGCCGCCCCAGGGCGCGATGGTGGTGGTGGCGTTGCTGGCGATGATGGAGGCGAAGCCCTGCTCCGCCGCCAGCAGCGCATAGGGCATGATCGGCCCGAAATGGTTGCTGCCCCGCGCGAAGGCGGCGCCGATACCTGCGGCGCGGGCGCCCTCCATCGCCGCTTCCAGCGCGCGCATGCCGACCAGCGGGCCGATGCCGTTGCGCCCGTCCACCATGGCGAGGGCCGGGGCCACACGCATGGTCGCCACCTCCGCGCGAGCGTCGATCCCGCCGAGCTGGACGCGGCTGAGATATTGCGGGATTCGGCTGATGCCATGCGTGCGCACGCCGAACAGATCGGCCAGGACGAGGACCCGCGCGACCTGCGCCGCCTCCTCCGGCCGCATGCCGCCGGCCGTCAGGGCCCGGGTCGCCAAATCGAGGAGGCGGTCCTCCGGGATCGTCGCTTCGCTCATCTTTCCTCCACGCATTGGCTTCCCATAGGCGTCTCGTCGGGGGCGTCCAGCGCACGGCGCAGGATCATCGGGATGATGCCGCCCGCCCGGATCAGGGCCACGTCGCGCGCCGTGTCGAGCAGCGCCGTCGCCCGGCCTTCCTCCACCACGCCCGAAGCGCGGCGCAGTGTCACCGGCACCGCCGCGCGTGGCGCAAGCGCGGCCGTGTCCCAGCCGATCTCGATGACATCGCCGGGCCGCAGCCCCAATGCTTCCGCACGCCAACCTTCCGGCAGGCGCAACGGCAGCACGCCCATGCCGATGAGGTTGGAGCGGTGGATGCGCTCGAAGCTGGAGGCCAGCACGGCGCGCACGCCGAGAAGCTGCGCGCCCTTCGCCGCCCAGTCCCGCGAGGAGCCGGTTCCGTAGCGCTCTCCGGCCAGGATCACGACAGGAAGTCCGGTTTCCGCGTAGCGCGCGGCGGCGCGCCAGGCCGGCATCACCTCGCCGGTTCCCGCGAAGCTGGTGTGGCCGGGCGGTGCGCCGGGCGTGAGGTGGTTCACCACGCTGCGGTTGGTGAATAGGCCGCGCAGCATCACCTCCCAATTGCCACGGCGGGATGCATAGACGTTGAGGTCCCGCGAATCCTCGCCACGCTCGATCAGCCACGCGCCGGCATCGCTGCGGGCGGGGATGGCACCGGCGGGGGAGATGTGGTCGGTGGTGATGTCGTCGCCCAGCACGAGCAGGGGATGGGCGGCCAGGATTCCGGCTGGGGGTTCCGTCGCGCTGAAGGCCACAAAAGGTGGGCGGCGCAGATAGGTGGAGGCCGGATCCCAGGGAAAGCGCGCGCCCCTCGGCGCGTCCAGCGCGGCCCAAGGTTCCGAGGCCTGGGCCTCGGCATAGGACAGGTCCACGTCGCCGGGGTCATTCGCGGCGGACACCGCCGCATCAATCTCGGCCTGGCGCGGCCAGAGCTCCGCAAGATGCACGGATTGGCCATCCGGGCCCGTGCCGAGCGGATCGCGGGCCACGTCCAGCGTCGCATGGCCCGCCAGGGCATAGGCCACTACCAGGGGCGGGGAAGCGAGCAGCGCGGAATCGACCTGCGCATGGACCCGCCCGGGGAAGTTGCGGTTGCCCGATAGCACGGCGACCGGTTTCGCGCCCTCCCGCTCCACCGCCTCCGCCATGACGGGCAGGAGCGGGCCTGCATTGCCGATGCAAGTGGCGCAGCCATGGCCGGCGATGGCAAAGCCCAGTGCCTCAAAATCCGCCAACAGCCCGGCTCGCTCCAGGCGGCGCGCGGTGGCCGGGGAGCCGGGCGTGAAGGAGGTCTTCACCCAGGGAGCCGGCCGCAGACCCAGCCGCCGTGCCTTGCGCGCCAACAGCCCCGCCGCGACCAGCAGGCCAAGATCCGTGGTGTTGGTGCACGAGGTGATGGCCGCGATCGCCACCGGCTGGGCCGGGGTCGTTTCCGAGGCCGTGGCCAATGGCAGCGCGGCGGCCACGTCGGCCGTATCCCGCCGATCCTGCGGCCGGCGCGGCCCAGCCACGGAGGGGCGCAGCGCCGAAAGGTCGATGTCGATGGTCGCCGTGAAGCGCGGCTCGGCCGAGGGATCATGCCACAGCCCCTGGATTCGCGCATGGGCTTCCACAAGCGCCAGCTGGGCCGGGGAGCGCCCTGTGGCGCGCAGATAGGCCAGGGTCTGCGCATCGATCGGGAAGCAGCCGGTCGTGGCGCCGTATTCCGGCGCCATATTCGCCACCACCGCGCGCTGCCCGGCCGTCAGGGCGCCGAGGCCAGGCCCGAAGAACTCGACGAACTCGCCGGATACGCCAGCGCGGCGCAGGCGCTCCGTCACCACAAGGGCAAGATCGGTGGCCAGCACGCCCTCCGGTAGCGCGCCGGTCAGGCGCACGCCGAACACATCGGGCACGCGGAGCGAGACGGGCACGCCAAACATTACGCCTTCGGCTTCGATTCCGCCCACGCCCCAGCCGAGCACGCCGATGCCGTTGACCATCGGCGTGTGGCTGTCCGTGCCTACCAGCGTATCAGGCACGGACCATGGGATGTCCCCGTCCGTTTCCGGCGGTACCGTGGCCACCACGGTCGCCAGGCGTTCCAGGTTGATGGTGTGCATGATGCCGGTGCCGGGCGGGAAGATCTGGAACCCACGCACGGCGCCGGCGGCCCATTTCATGAAGCGGTAGCGCTCGGCGTTGCGCGCCATCTCGCGCGCCATGTTCTCGCGTAGCGCATCGGGCGTGCCGGAGACATCCACCGCGACCGAATGGTCGGTGGAGGTTGCCACCGGCACGGCCGGGTTGAGCCGGGTGGGGTCGCCGCCCGCCTCGGCCAGCGCGTCGCGCATCGCGGCGATATCGGTCAGCGCCGGGCCGCAGGTCGTGTCGTGCATCAGGATACGGAGGGGGGAGAAGGGAATCTCCGCCTCCGAACGACCGGTCATGGGCCAACCAAGCAGCGCCTCGGTTCCGGCGGCCCGGACCTCCGGTTCCTCCTGCCGCAGCAGGTTCTCCAGAAGCACGCGGTGGCACCATGGCATCCCAGACAGCACGCCACCGGCGACCGCGCGCAGGTCCACTGCCCGGCGCGTGCCGAAGGAGCCGTTGAGCATCACGGTGGGCGTGGGCCGGGAAAGGCGCATGGGTTGGACGTTCTGTCGTGCTTACAGGTGAACCGTATCCTATCGCGATAAAAGACGATAGGCTTTCGCAGCCCCTGATCCGAATGCCCGAATGCCCCGTCCTTCCGCTGCCGTCCTGCACCGCGGTCTTGCGCAGTCCATCATCGAGCATCTTCGCGCATCCGGTGCCGCGCCGGGCCGCGCTTTGGGCGAGGCGGTGCTGGCCCAGGCGCTGGGTACCTCCCGCGCGCCGGTCCGGGGCGCGCTGCGGCTGTTGCTGGAGGACGGCGTGGCGGAGCGGACGGGGGGGGGCCGGCTGCGGCTGCGCACCCTGCCCATGGCCGCGCCACCCGCCACGCCCGACGAGGAGGACGCGGCCGAGCACCTGTACTGGCGCCTCGCCGCCGATCGGCTGGAAGGGGTGCTCCCGGACCTGGTGGGCGAGTCCGCGCTGATGCGCCGCTACGATGCGCCGCGCGGGCTGGTTCACCGCGTGCTGCTGCAACTGCTGGGAGAGGGCTGGATCGAACGCCGCCCAGCCGGCAACTGGCGCTTCGGGCCGCTGATCGACGGGCCTGCCAGCTATGACGAGGCCTATCGCTTCCGCCGCGCCATTGAACCCGCCGCCTTGCTGGACCCCGGCTTCGCCCTGCCGCGCCCCGTGCTGGACCGGCTGCGGCGGGAGCAGCGGGAGATGCTCGACCGGAATGGCCTTCCGGA
>DATCMG010000792.1:0-3085 GCA_036563555.1 Roseomonas sp.
TCTGCGGCGTGCCGGTCCTGGGGGTGCGCGACATCCTCGGCCCGCAGACCATCACGCCGATCCCGCTGGCTCCGCCGGAGGTGGCTGGCGGGTTGAACCTGCGCGGCCGCATCGTGACGGCCGTGGATCTGCGGCGCCGCCTCGGACTGCCGCCGCGCGAGCCGGGCGCGAGTGCACCGATGAGCGTGGTGGTGGAAGGTGGCGGCGAGCTCTACGCGTTGCTCGCGGATGCGGTGGGCGATGTGCTGGCGCTTCCGGAAGCGGGGCTGGCACCCAATCCTCCGACCCTGGACCCGCTCTGGCGCGAGGTCTGCGCCGGCGTGCACCAGGACGTGCCCGGCGGTGGCGCCGGGACGGATGCTGCGCGGCTGCTCATCATGCTGGACGTCGATCGCGTCCTGGATATCGGCTGAAGGGGAGGGCGCGGGCATGCTCGACTGCCTGGTGGTGGATGACAGCCGCACGGTTCGGCGTGCCGCGCGGCGCATGCTGGAGGCGCGCGGCTTCGCGGTGCGCGAGGCGGAGGACGGCCAGCAGGCGCTGGAGGCCTGCCGCGCCGCGCTGCCGACGCTGGTCCTGCTGGACTGGAACATGCCGGTGATGGACGGCATCACCTTCTTGCGCCACGCGCGGGAGGAGTTCGGCCCGGACGAGCCGCAGATCATGCTCTGCACGACCGAGAGCGACTTCTCGCGCATCATGACCGCGCTGGAGGGTGGCGCGCAGGAATACATCATGAAGCCCTTCGACGACTCGATTCTCGCGGGCAAGCTCGAGGTGCTGGGGCTGCTGCCCGATGAGGCCGCGTGAACGGCCTGCATCCCGGCGCGCCGCCTGGGGAGCGCCGCGTCCGGGTGATGCTTTGCGATGACAGCCCGACCGTGCGGGGCATCCTCGCGCGGCTGCTGGACGCGGATCCGGCGATCGAGGTGGTGTCGCGCGTGGGCGACGGGCGGCAGGCACTGGATGCGCTGGCCTCCGCGCGGCCGGATGTGGTGCTGCTCGACCTTGAGATGCCTGTCATGGACGGGATGACGGCGCTGCCGCTGCTGCTCCGCGCGGAGCCGCGGCCGGTGGTGATCGTGGCAAGCGCGCTGACGCAACGCGGCGCCGCTGCGGCTATGGCGGCATTGCGGGCGGGGGCCTCCGACTATGTCCCCAAACCCGGGGCGGCGGGTGGCGGCGCGATGGACCCGGTCTTCCGCGCGGAGCTGCTGGAGAAGGTGAAGGGCTGGGCGCGGATGCGGCGGAAGCCCGCCGCGCCACAAACGTCACCTGTCGCGGTACGCGCCGCGCCAGCCGCGGCGCCCCGCGCGCATCTGGCCGTGGCACCGCCATCCCTGGTGGCGGTAGGGTCCTCCACGGGCGGGCCGCAGGCCCTGGCCAGCTTCCTGCGCGCGCTGGTGCCGGCGCCTCCGGTGCCGGTGGTGATCGTGCAGCACATGCCGGCAGGCTTCACCACCATGCTGGCCGACCACCTGGACCGCGTGGGGCCGTTGCGCGTGGCCGAGGCGAAGGAGGGCGAGGTGCTGATCCCCAGCCGGGCCTATCTGGCTCCGGGCGACCGGCATCTGCTCGTGGAGCGGAGCCCGGCCGGACTCGTGGCGCGGCTGCGCGACGACCCACCCGAGCATTTCTGCCGCCCGGCGGTGGACCCGATGCTGCGGAGCGCCCAGCGCGCCTGCGACGGGCGGGTGCTGGCGGTGATCCTGACCGGCATGGGGCAGGACGGGCTTGCCGGTTGCCGCGCCGTGGTGGCGGGCGGCGGCACGGTGCTGGCGCAGGACGAAGCATCCTCCGTCGTCTGGGGCATGCCGGGCGCGGTGGCGCGGGCGGGGATCGCACGGGAATTGCTGCCGCCGGATCGGCTCGCCGCGCGTGTCGCGGCGATCGCGGCAGCGACGGATGCGTTGGAATCGAAAAGGATGGCGTCGTGAGCGGAGCGGCTTTCGAGACGATCGCGGGCCTGGTGCGCGCACGTGCCGGAATCGTGCTGGGGGTTGACAAGGCCTATATGCTGGACACGCGGCTGGGTGGGCTGATGCGCGAGCGGGGCCTGGCCAATCTCGACCTTCTGGCGGCCAGGCTGCGCGCCCCAGGGGCCGAGGCGCTGGCAGCCGCCGTGACCGAGGCGCTGACCACCAACGAGTCGTTCTTCTTCCGGGACGGCAAGCCCTTCGACCACCTGAAGCGCGTGCTGCCGCGCATCGCGGCGGCGCGGGGGGCGCAGCGGCTGCGCGTGCTCTCTGCTGCCTGCTCCACGGGACAGGAGGCCTATTCGGTCGCAATGGTGGCGGAGTCGCTCGGGCTGCTTTCGCGGCTGGAGGTGCTGGGGGCCGATCTGAGCGAGAACGTGGTGCGCCGGGCGCGGGAGGGCGTCTATTCCCAGTTCGAGGTGCAGCGCGGGCTACCCGTGCAAATGCTGGTGAAGCATTTCCGGCAGGAGGGCGGGCACTGGCGGATCGCGCCGGCGCTACGTGCCGCGGTACGTTTCGAGACCGGCAATTTGCTGGCGGATCTGCGGCACCTCGGCAGCTTCGATGTGATCTTCTGCCGCAACGTGCTGATCTATTTCGACGCACCGACGAAAACGCGGGTGCTTTCGGCCCTGGCGGACCGGCTGGCGCCGGATGGCGTGCTTTATCTCGGGGGCGCGGAGACGGTTCTGGGACTCACTGAACGCTTCTCCATCATCGAGGGCGAGCGTGGGGTCTATGCGCCGGTCGCGCGGATGGCGCTGGCCGGCTAAAGCGTGGCGGCGGGAATGGGTGAGCAGGTGGCGCGGATCGGCCCCGCTTTCCTGGTCCCGGCACCAAACGGAGCCCGGGCGGTCTTTTCTCCGGGATGAGGGGGGAGCCGCCTGGAGCTTTCCAGCCAAGCCGGGCGGCACGGGGCCGCCCTGCGGAGCGGCTCAGGCGGCGGCGCTGGCTGGGATCGGGTTGGAGAGAAGCCCGCCGGGGCCGCGCAGCGGCGAGGCGGAGGGATCGCGCAGCACATAGCCGCGGCCCCAGACCGTGCCGATCAGCTCGTCGCAGCCGGCCTGGGCGAGCTTCTTGCGGAGCTTGCAGATGAAGACGTCGATGAT
>DATCMG010000798.1:0-5853 GCA_036563555.1 Roseomonas sp.
GGCTCCGCCGCCTTCTGCTGACCCTGGCACGGGAGGTGGTGGCGGATTGCCCCGCGGATGGGCTCCGGGCGAGCCGGGCCGTTGCCGATTAGGGCTTGTCCGCAGGCCCTCGCCGCAGAGGATGCGGCGCGCGGCGTGCTGCAAGCCGTGGAGACGTTTTACTAGGCTGCGGCCTCGGCGCCCCGGTCCTAATAGGGTCGGCTACAGCCCGAAGCGCCCCGCCAGCCCCGTGAAATCCCGTGCCACCGCATCCCAATCCTGTTCCGGCGCCAGATCCGTTGTCTGCCCTGGCCCGTGCTCCCTCGGCCGCGGCACAAAGGCGGTCCGCAACCCGCAGCGCCGGGCCGCCGCCAGGTCGCCATTATGGGCGGCGACGAGGCACACTTCCTCCGGCCGCATCGCCAGCACCTCGGCGGTGCGCAGATAGGCCTCGGGCGATGGCTTGTAGGCGCGGGAGACCTCGGCCCCCAGGATCACGTCCCAGGGCAGGCCGGCGCGCTTGGCCATGTCCGTCATCAGGATGATGTTGCCGTTGGAGAGCGGCGCGATGATGAAGCGCGCCTTCAGCCGCGTGAGCCCGGCCACCGCGTCCGGCCAGGGGCTCAGCCTGTGCCAGGCGAGGTTCAGCGCATCCAGTTCCGCCGCCGCCACCCGCATCGGGTCGATGCCGAATTCCGGCAGCACCGCCTCCAGGTTCTCCCGGTGCAGCACGTCCAGCCGCGTGAAGGGGCGACGGCCACTGCGGACCTCCTCCATCGCGGGCTGGTAGCGGCGGCGCCAGGCATCGGCGAAGGCAGCCGGATCGGCGTCTCTCGCGCCGTGATGGGCCAGGAAGGGCGCCGCCTCCCGCGCGACGCCGCTCCGCCAGTCCACCACGGTACCAAACACGTCGAACACCAGGGCGCGCACGCCAGCAAGGGTCATGTTCGGGTTCCGCTCTATGCCCAGGGCCCGCGGCGGCCGCTCGTGAAGCGTTCCCAGGGCCGGCCCGCCGGCGCGCGCGGCGCCGAGCCGCCCCAGGGGCCGCGCCGGGCGGAGGCATGGGAGGGCGGCCCGCCCAGCGGCATCCCGCCCGCCAGTTCCATCAGCGCCCGCACGCGGTTCTCGGTGCTCGGATGCGTGGAGAAGAGGTTGTCCATCCGCGCACCCGACAGCGGGTTGACGATGAAGAGATGCGCGGTGGCCGGATGGGCCTCGGCCGCCTGGTTGACGATGGCGTGCCGCCCCGCCTCCAGCCGCTGCAACGCGTTCGCCAGGCCCCGCGGATGCCCCGCGATCTGCGCGCCCAGCCGGTCCGCCTCGTATTCGCGCGAACGGCTGATCGCCATCTGCACCAGCATGGCGGCGAGCGGCGCGACGATGATCGCCAGCAATACCCCGACCCCGTCCAGCGGGTTGTTCCGGTCCCGGCGGCCGAACAGCCCGCCGAACTGCGCAAGCATCCCGATCGCGCCTGCCAGGCCCGCGGTCATGGTCATGATCAGCGTGTCGCGGTTGCGGATATGCGCCAGCTCATGCGCCACCACCCCCGCCACCTCCTCCTCCGGCATCATCGCCAGCAGCCCGGTGGTGACCGCCACCGCCGAGCGCTCCGGCGAGCGGCCCGTGGCGAAGGCGTTCGGCTGCTCCTCATGGATGAGGTAGAGCGCCGGCATGGGCAGCCCGGCCCGCGCGGCCAGCCCCGCCACCAGCGCGTGCAGCCTTGGGTTCTCCGCTGGCCCGATCGGCTCGGCATGGTGCATCCGAAGCACCATCCGGTCCGAGTTCCACCAAGTGAAGACGTTCATGCCCATGCCGAAGAGGAAGGCGATCATCATCCCCTGCCGGCCGCCCAGCAGGAAACCCACCCCCGCGAAGAGAGCGACGAGACCCGCCATGAGAATGGTGGTGCGCGCATAACCCGACACGGGCCCTGTTCCTCCTTCGCCGTTCCGACCCTATCTGGGAATCATGGCCGAGACAGACGAGACCAAGACCCAGCCCACCCTCCCGGTTGCGACGCCGAAACCGGAAACGCCACCCCGGCCCACCGAGATCGGCGGGCCGAAGGGGCCGGAGCCGACCCGCTACGGCGATTGGGAGCGGAAGGGGCGCGTGAGCGACTTCTGAAAGGGAGCCTGCTGGCATCCCGCCTCTTCCGGACGGGGAGGGGCGGGTTCGCGTTCCGTGTGGCAGCTTCCAGCTTCCCGCCCGCCTCGCCCCATAGGCGCCGCCCCTCCCGGCGGCAGGCTTTGGCCCGGCTTCCGCCAACTTTCCCCCGGCGCCGAGACGCTCCTGGCCCGCCATTCCCACTTCAGCCGCTGGCGTTCGGCGGCCGAGGATCTCGGCTTTTCCAGCGACCGGATAGAGAAAGTCCTCCGACAGATAACCAAGCTGGCGCGGCGGAGGGCTGGCCGGCCAGCACTCCACCCCCGGGCAGCGGGCTAGACGCCGTGCTTTCCCATCCCAGTAGTCTTGCTCTTGGTTTCTTCCGTGACGCCCTCATCAGGCGCGGCCAGTTCATCGGGCTGGCCAGGCGCATCGCCCGGCGCACCCTTCACGCGGATATTCACCGGGCCGCCGGGCGCGTCGGGACCGGTGAAGTTGTTGTTGTCGCCGGGGCTCGGCTTGTACTGGTGCTCGGGCGACTTGTCGCGCGGCCTCGGATAGGGGCCGCTGACGCCGGTTGCGCTGGAGACGGCGTTCTCCTCGGGCAGGATGCTGGCCCCTTTGTTCTCGGTCTCGGTCATGGCGCACTCCTGGCGGAAACTCGAAGCAGAACGCCCGTCAGGCAGCACGGTTGAATGCCGGCCGGCTTGAGGCGCAATCCGTGCTGCCAGCCAGGCGCCAAGGTGGGTCCGTCCCGTCAGGACCCCCAGTCCAGGAGAAGCTTCGCCACCAGCCCCACCACGGCCGTGACACCCAGGGTCCGCAGCAGGCCGAGGCGGAGTCCGAACAGGCCGATCGCAGCCAGGGCCGCGAGCGCCAGGGCGAGCGGGTCCAGGCTGCCAAGGACCGGCATGTCCAGGGCCGCCGGGCCGACCTCCACCCGGCGCACCTCGGCGAAGAGCACGCGGAGGCCAAACCAGAGCGCCAAGTTGGCGATGACGCCCACCACCGCCGCGGTCACCGCCGCCAGGGCGCTGGCCAGCTTTCGGTGGGAGTGCAGCCGCTCGACATAAGGGGCGCCGAGGAAGATGAAGGCGAAGCAGGGCGCGAAGGTGACCCACACTGTCAGTATGGAGGCCAGCACGCCCCAGGCGAGCCCGCCCTGGCCATAGCCGGCCAGAAAACCCACGAACTGCAGCACGAGGATGAGCGGGCCGGGAGTGGTCTCGGCGAGACCAAGTCCGACCAGCATCTGATCCGGGTTGAGCCAGCCGTAGCCCTGCACCGCCTCCTGCGCCACATAGGCCAGCACCGCATAGGCGCCGCCCACCGTGACCACGGCCATCTTCGAGAAGAACCAGGCGACGTCGGCGAAGACGCCACCCCCGGCAGCCATGAGCGCCGCGGCCGGCAACAGCCAAAGCGCGATCGCGACCCATCCCGCGCGCCACGCCTTCGCCGCGAACCGGGCGGGACGCCCTGGATCGGCCGCCAGCACCGCGTCCAGCACGGCGGGTGGGCCATCTTTCACCTCGCCATGGCTCCCCCCTTTGAAGGCGCCCGGCGCGAAGTAGCCGATGAGCGCGGCCGTCAGCACCACGACGGGGAAAGGAACCCCGAAGGCGTAGAGTGCGACGAAGGCGGCGGCGGCCAGTGCCCAGGCGGCGTTGGTCTTCAGCGCCCGCCGCGCCACCCGCAGCAGCGCCTCAACCACTAGCACCAGCACGGCGCATTTGAGGCCGAAGAAAAGGGCCGCGACGGCTGGCACCTCGCCCAGCGTGGCATAGAGGATGGAAAGGCCGAGCATCACCGCCATACCCGGCAGCACGAACAGCGCACCGGCAGCAACGCCGCCGCGAACGCCGTGAAGCAGCCAACCGAGATAGGTGGCGAGCTGCTGCGCCTCCGGTCCGGGCAGCAGGGTGCAGAAGTTCAGCGCGTGCAGGAAGCGCGCATCGGAGACCCATCGGCGCTCATCCACCACCTCCCGGTGCAGGAGCGCGATCTGGCCCGCAGGGCCGCCGAAGGAGAGCAGGCCGATCTTAAACCAAACCCGGACTGCCTCGGTGAAAGAGGGCAGCACCGCTTTCCCC
This sequence comes from Roseomonas sp., assembly GCA_036563555.1. Taxonomy (GTDB): domain Bacteria; phylum Pseudomonadota; class Alphaproteobacteria; order Acetobacterales; family Acetobacteraceae; genus Roseomonas. Next base: position 4,182 of record DATCMG010000798.1, read on the forward strand.
CGTGCGGCCGTTCCGGAGGGGTTGGCGGTCCTGCCGGCCGTTGCGTCTCTCATGCACTCTCCCGCGCGTCCACAGGCCGGACTTGCGGGCCAGCCCTGCGTCTCCGCGAGGGCATCGCAGCCCCAACGGCACAGTGCTCATACAGACTCCTGGCCGCTTTGATCCAGGCCAGGACCGTCACGGCCCATTCGCGCCAGGCGATGTTGCGTCGCCATTTGGATAGGAGCGCGAAAGTCGCACCCATCAAGCAAGAGTGGGGACAGGCGCCGTGCGCCCATCCCCGCCCTCATGCCCGATGCGGCAAGCCTGCGCGGAATTAACGCTTCGGGTTCGCGCCACTGATATTGGTGTCGAGAACGTCGTCTACAGCGCGGCTCGCCATCGTGCCGGGCGGGTCGCTCTCGCCAGTGCCGGTCGTGCCCATCGCCACGCCGCCCGTCCGGCCGTCCTCGACCTCAACCTCGGTGCGGCGCACCGTGTCCTGCACGGTCTCGGTGCGCTGGTCGGCATCCTTGCGGATCACCACCTCCTCACGCACCCGTGCCTGCTTCGAAACCACGGCTTCTTCGGTGCGCTCGGTCACCTCGACAACGCGCTCGCGGAAGGCGTCATCAGCGTCGGTCAGCGGCCGGTCAACCGGGTGCCGTGTCACATCGACATGCTCCTCCCGGAGCGTCACCTGCTCAGTGACCGGAGTCTCGACGACGTAGCTGCGGATCCTCACGCGGCCATGCTCGACCTCGCGCTTCCCGACCCGCACGGTTTCCTCGATGATCGGAATGCGCGCTTCGGAAGTCGCCGCGCCCAGGTGCTCGACATTACCCGTTCCCGCCCCGGTCGCTGAAGCCGGCGCGGCGGATGCCTGGCCGGTACCAGCCGTGGGCGAACCTGCCCACCCGCCGGCGCGCCATGCGGCTTCCCGCTCGTCCAGGTCAACAGCCCCACTTGCCTCGAGGGCACCAGCAACGGCATCGAAATTACCGTCGGGCACCTCCGCGTAAACTGCCGCCCCACCCTGCCGGAAACCTTCCTGCAGGGTGGCAAGGTCATCCTGGGGAAGTGACAAGGCGTTCAGGCCGGTATCGGCAGTGCGCGCGTCGAAGACCTGGGCGCGCACGCCGCTGACCCGTTTCGCGAGATCAAAGGCAGCCTGTTCGGCTGCTTGCACAGTATCGAAATAGGCCGTCACGGTGCGGGTCATCGTAAAGCCTCTTGGCTGTGAGGATGTCTGTTTGGAAAACGCGGGGCTGAGCGGCCCGCATGCTCAGGAGTCGCCCGCTGAAGCGGGCGGCTTTCCTTCAGGGAAGATTCTCCATGCGCTCGCCGACAAACGGCCTTTGATAGGCCCGGGTTTCGGCCCCTGGCGCCATCGCACTGCCGGAGGGGCGTGGCAGGCCGGTTGCCGGCAGCCTCCAGGGGAGAAAGGCGCCGACAAGTGCAAAGGCTTGTGGGTGGGGGCTCCTGCCCTCGGCCCGGGCCTTCTAAAGGCCCAGCAGGTCCAGTGTCCGCCCCACCACCACGCCCTCGTCATACAGGGCCAGCGCCCGTGCCCGCCCGGCCTCGCCCATCCGGGCACGCAGCTCCGCGCTGGCCGAAAGCCGGCTCAGCGCGCCGGCCAGCGGCGCGACCGTGCCCGGCGGGACGAGCAAGCCTGTCTCCCCCTCCACCACCT
>DATCMG010000821.1:0-7019 GCA_036563555.1 Roseomonas sp.
AGGTGGTGGAGCGCATGTGCAGCGCCGTCCGCAACAGCGCGGGCGCCTGCGGCGGGGAAGCCAGGTTCATGCCGCGATCCACTTCGCGATCAGGCGCGCGCTCGGCGAGCCGGGAGGCGGCCGGCCGTGTGGGAGCGGCGAGGCGGGTTGCCACGCGGGGCGTCTCGGCGAGGCGCGGCGCGGTCTCGCGTGTCTCCGTGGAGCGCATCTCGGCCTTCGGCTCGGGGGCGTGCGGCTCCGGCGCGCGCAGCGCGGCCACCTGCGCCTGCGGGGCGCGCACCGGCGCGGCGCGCTCGGCCGTCGGAACCGGCATCCGCTCGGCGGGGGCCGGCCGGGCCGGCGCTGCGGCTGCGACCTGAGCCGGCGCGCGCGGCGCGGTGGCGGGCAGCGGCACCACGGAGACGGAAGCCTTCGGCGCGGGCTGCACCGCCGGCGTGGCCTGCACCAGGCGCGCGGCGCTGTTCGTCGCGGCCGGAGCCGCACTGTTCACTGCGGCCGGGGCCGCGCCGTTCGTCGAGGCCGGGGCCGCGTTGGCCGGAGCGGCTGAGGCCACGGCCACGCCGTTCGATGCACCCGGCCGCTCGGAGGGCGGCGGCCCGAAGAGGCTCGGCGCGCCCGCGAAGGATACGGCTGCGGGCAGGCGGCGCTCCAACTCGGAGGGGCGCACGAACTGGGTGGTCTGCATCACCTCCAGCGGCAGGTTGCGAGTGGCGGCGGTGCGCAGGCGCTCCGGTTCGTTCAGCAGCGCCCATTCGGCCCGCAGCACCGCGGTGCGCTCGCGCGCCGCCTCGGTCTGCCGGACCGTCTCGCGCAGCGTCTTCTCGAGCTGCGAAACCTCGTGCTTCACGCCATAGAGGTGCAACCCTGCCCCGGCGGCCGCAACGAGCGAGAGAAAGGTGAGCGGTCGGATCATGCGGCGGCACGCCTCTCGATGGCGCGCAGCCGAGCTGACCGCGCACGGGAATTTGATGTGGACTCTGCCATGGAAGGACGCAGAGCGGAGGGGGTCAGCAGGCGAAAATCCGCCTGCGACACAACTTTTGCGAGTGATGCCGGATCGAAGCGCGATGCGCCCGGAGTCCGCCCCGCCGCGTCGCGCATGAAGCGCTTCACGATACGATCCTCCAGCGAGTGGAAAGAGACGACGACAAGGCGCCCGCCGGGCGCGAGCAGCCGAAGCGCAGCCGCGAGGCCGCGCTCCACCTCGCCCAACTCGTCATTCACGCGCAGGCGCAGCGCCTGGAAGCTCCGCGTCGCGCTGTCCATGCCCGAGGGATCGCGCGGCATCACCGCGTGGATCGCCTCGGCCAGCTGCATCGTCGTCTCAAAAGGTGCGTCGCCGCGTGCGGCGATGATCTTGCGGGCGATCCGGCGCGAATGCCGCTCCTCGCCGAGTTCCCAGAGCATGTCGGCCAGTTCGCGCTCGGGCAGGGTGTTCACCAGCTCGGCGGCGGTCGGCCCGGACTTCTCCATCCGCATGTCGAGCGGCCCGTCCGAGCGCAGCGAGAAGCCGCGCTCCGCCTGGTCGATCTGGTAGGAGGAAACGCCAAGGTCGAGCACCACCCCGTCCAACGCCTCCACGCCGCGATCGGCCATGAGGGAGAGCATGTCGCCGAACCGGCCCTCCACTAGGTGCAGCCTCCCGGGGAAGCGGGAAGCGAGGCTGGCACCACGGGCGATCGCGTCGGGGTCGCGGTCCACGGCGTAAAGCGTGCAACCGGCGGCCGACAGGATCGCGGCGCTGTAGCCGCCGCCGCCGAAGGTGCCATCGAGATAGGTGGCGCCGTCGCGAGGGGCGAGCGTCGCCAGCACCTCGGCCAGCATCACCGGGATATGCCCACCCTCGGGGGGGTCCGGGGCGACGCGAGGGGAGGGGGCGTCGCTCATGCGCGCCCCGCCGTGTTCCGGATGGCGGGAATGGTCAGCCCGCGCTCACGGGCCCGCTGGCGGGCGGCCTCGGCGCGCTGGCGGGCGGCCTCGGGCTCCCAGATATCGAAGCGGGGGCCGAGCCCCATGAAGGTCACGGCCTCGCCCAGCCCGGCATGCGCGATCAGGTCCTCGGGCAGCACCACACGCCCCTCACCATCGGGGCGGAGCGGGAAGGCATCGGCGAAGAGGCTCAGGGAAAGGTCGTCCAGGGCGTCGGAGAAGACGTCGAGCTGCTGCAGCCCAGCGGCCATCTCCTCGAAGGCCGGCTGCGGCCAGGCCTCGATGCAGGCATCGCGGTGCGAGCGGCGGAGGATCAGTTCCGGGGTGCCCAGGCGCTCCAGGACGCCGCGGAAGGCAGCCGGGACGGAAACCCGCCCCTTGCGATCCAGCTTGCCCGTGAAGGTGCCCATGAAGTGGGTCATCCGCTGGACGTCCGCCCCCTCGCGGTCGCACCGGGCGATCTAGTGGTTCCCCCTCATCAGATGGCCGGCGAGGCCCCCCGACCCCGCCGGCTCACCCGACCATCCCGCCAGCCCCTCGCCCCCCTCAGGTCCGGGCCCTTGCGGGATGTCTTGGGATAACATGGGTCATCATGGGCCAACAAGCATGATTGCACCCGTCCGACGAAGTGTTGCTGTGGAGCAACGCTCTTCATTTCTGGGTAATTCAGTTGGTTATAAGTAATTCCTGCGCCGATGTAGCAGGAAAATGCCAGACGGCCTGTAAGCCGGGTTCTGTCGGCCCTTGCGGACCGGGCGACCATTCCTCTGGAGTCGCCGTCACCGGCGACTTCTCGCGGCCAACCCGGATGGCGGGGCGGGAAAGCCCCTGGCGACGAACCCTTTCGGGCCCTCTCCGGCCATCCCTATTCGGCCTTGCTCCCGGTGGGGTTTGCCGTGCCGCCCCTGTCGCCAGGGGCGCGGTGGGCTCTTACCCCACCGTTTCACCCTTGCCTTCGGCGCCTTTCGGCGGCTCGGGCGGTCTCTTCTCTGTGGCACTGTCCCTGGGGTCGCCCCCGCCGGCCGTTAGCCGGCACCGTATTCCCGTGGAGCCCGGACTTTCCTCCACCGCCCCTTTCGGGACTGGCAGCGGTCGCCCGGCCGTCTGGCGGCCGGGATATGCGACTCGGGGCGGCAAGGGTCAAGCAGCCCGCAATGCCCTAGCCTGCGGCTTCCAGCGGGAAGCCGGTGTCGATGGCCCGCGCCACCTCCAGCCGCTGCCGGAGCAGCCCGAACTCCACGGCGCGGTCGGCCGCGTCCTGAAGCTCTGCGATCACCGCGGCATCCAGCGCGATCGCGCGCGTCCGCTGGATCCCCAAGGCACGCCGCACGGCATCTTCCGGCAGCCGGGTCAGCCGGGCATTGGTGGCTGCGTATTCCGGGATATGGGCCTCCGCCCAGGACCAGCCGGCGTGCTGCCGCCGCATCAGCTCGGTGAGCTGCGGGCGGCGGTTGCGCAGCGCGTTCTCATGCGCGGCCAGGAAGCTGATCGTGGGCGTCAGCCCGGTGCCGTCCAGCAGCACCCGCGCCCCGAAGCGCTCCACCTCGATGGAGACATAGGGTTCCCAGATCGCCCAGGCATCCACCGAGCCCGAGCGGAAGGCGAGCGCCGCCTCGGCCGGCCCGAGAAAGACATGCTCGACCGCGCCGGGCTCCAGCCCCTCCCGCTTCAGGGCCGCGCGGACGAGGAACTGCCCCCAGCCGCCGCGATTGCCAGCAACCCGCTTCCCCCGGAGATCGGCCAGGCTGCGGAAGCCGGAATCACCCCGCACCAGGATGGCCTGGGAACGCGGATCGGCCCGCGTCGCCGCATAGGCCCGCAGCGGTGCCCCCGAGGCGAAGACGCTCAGGAAGGCGAGGTCGCCCATGGTTCCCACATCCAGCGCGTCGGCGGACAGCGCTTCCAGCAGCGGGGCCGCGGCCGGGAACTCGCTCCATTCGATCGAAAAAGGCAGGCCAGCGGCGGCGCCGGAGGCCTCGAGAAGGGAGCGCAGCCCGCCCTTCTGGTTGCCCACGCGCAGGGCACTGGGCGCGGCGCGGAGGGCGGGGGCGGCGAGCAATCCGGCCGAGGCCAGGATCAGGGAACGGCGGGGAAGGGATGGTTTGATCATGCCGCCCATCCTTCCCGCGCCAAAAGCCTTGGGAAAGGGATGCTTCCAGGCGAAGAATCGGCCGAAAGCAGTGTGTTGTGCTGTGCTGGCCCTGTCTTGCAGGATCGGCATTCCACCGTGCCGCCGGACGCCCGGAACCCGGCTCAGCCCGCCTCGGCCAACGCCGCCACGGCCTCCAGCCGGGTAAGGGTTCCGGCATCGGCCCGCCCGCCCCATTCCTCCTGCCGCCAATGCCGCTGGAAGGCGACCAGCGCCACATCCGGCCGCGCCGGGTCCACCTTGTAGCCAATCCGCCGCAGCAACTCCGCCGCGCGCCCCATCCCGCCCGGCACGACGGAAAGGTCACCCCCCTCCACCCCCTCGGGCCACAGCCCGATACCGAGCGAGGCCAGCCCCTGCCAGTCGAACAGCTCCCCGGGGTCGCGCTTCCGGTCCGGCGCCACGTCGCTATGCGCCACCACGTTCCGCGCGGGAATGGAATGCCGACCCAATATGCCGAGGCAGAGATCCGCCAGCGCCGCCATCTGCAGGGCGGGGAAGGGGCGATAACCGCAGGAATGGCCGGGATTCACCACCTCGATCCCGATGCTGCGCCCGTTCAGCAGCTCATGGCCCCGCCAATGCGACAGCCCGGCATGGAAGGCCCGCTTCTCCTCCGGCACGAGCCGGAAGACCTGCCCATCCTCCTCCACGACATAATGCGAGGAGACCCGCGCCTCCGGGTCGCGCAGCCGCGCAATGGCCGCCGCGCCGCTCTCCATGTCGGTATAATGGAGGATGAGCGTATCCACCGGCACGCCCGGCGGCCGCTCGTCCTGGTTCGGGCTGGGCAGCTCCGTGACGGCCGGGCCGGGCTGGTTCGGCACAAGTGGCAGCACCGCCGGGCCGCGATTCCGGGCGGAAGGCGGGCGGGGCAGGGGGCCACGCCGGGCTGTCACCGGCCGCGCTCCAGGATGAAGGCCCGGCGCGACCTCAAATCCCGCGCTCCCGCTTGATGCGGTCCCAGGCGGCATTGATGTCGGCCACCTTGCCGGTCGCCCGCCGCACGATCTCGGCCGGAAGCCCGCGCGCGGTCAGGCTGTCCGGGTGGTGCTCCCGCATCAGCCGCTTCCAGGTCTCGCGAACCTGTTGGTCCGTCGCGTCGCGAGCCAGTCCCAGCACGGCATAGGGATCCGGTCCCTCCGGCGCCAAGGTGGGGCTCGACGGATTCGGCCGCCCGAGCCGCGCCCGCTCCCAGGCCGCCGCATCCAGCCCCAGCCGCGCATGCACCCCGCCCAGGAAGGCCTGCTCCGCCCGGTTCACCGGCCCATCGGCCTCGGCGATCCGGAACAGCGCGGTCAGCACATCCTCCAGCACCGGCTTCTCATCCGCGAAGGCGGCGCCCAGGCGTTCGGCATAGGGTTCGGCGCCCTCCGCATTGTCGCGCGCCTGGTCGAAAAGCTGCGCCACCTCCCGCATATTCTCGGGCGGGATGCGGAACATGCGCTTGAAAGCGTCGATTTCGGTCCGCTTCACCGGCCCATCGCATTTGGCCAGCTTTGCCGAAAGCACCACGACCGTGACCGCGAAGAGGCTTTCGCGCGACCCCAGCATGGCCGCGATCCGCGCGCCATCCAGCCCCGGCAGCCCACGCGCCAGGTTGCCCTCGTCGGCCGCATGGCCCAGGGCACTGCCCAGCACGGCGCCCACCGGCCCGCCCATGGCGAAACCCACCGCACCACCGATGATCTTGCCCCAGAAACCCAAGGCCGCTCCGCTTGCCGAGACAATCCAGCCTATGCCTGGATTCCGCGGCCACCGGAAGCGTGCCGCTTCCTTGCCGCCTGCCCCCGCCTCAAGCATGGTCGGCCCGAGGGAATCGAGGGGTTCCACGCCACGCGGAGGTACCTTGTCCAGAACCGGGTCCAGAACCGGGACCATCGCCGGACGGGCCCCCGGTGGAAGCGTGTGCGGCGCGTGGCCGCACGCCCCGGGCCGGGCCAGGGCCTGAGATGCGCCGCCTGCTCCTCGCCGGCGCGGCACTGGCCCTCATCGTCCTCGCCGCCCTCTACGCCGCCCCCCTCTTCACCGACTGGACCGCGCGGCGCGACCAGCTTGCCGAGCTGGCCTCCGCCCGGATCGGCCGCCCCGTCGCCCTGCATGGCCCGGTCCGCCTCCGCCTCCTGCCCTATCCCGTGGTGGAGGCCGAGGGCGTCACCCTTGGAGATGTGGGGGATGGCCTGACCTTCGCCGCCAGTTCCCTGCGCCTCCGCGTGGACGGCTCCGCCCTCCTGCTCGGCCGGATCGCCCCGCGGGAGGTCGCGATCGTCGGCGCCGAGCTGCGCCTGCCCTGGCCCCCGGCGGATGCCGCCGCCTTGCCCTGGAGCCTTTCCGCCCTTTCCGCCCAGTTGGTGGACAGCCGCGTGGTCATCGGCGATGTGCGCCTGGAAGGCGTCCAGGCCCAGCTCACGGCCGGCGATGCCATCCAGGGCCTCCATGCCGAGGGCCGCTTCGCCTGGGGTGGGCTGGAATGGCGCTTCGAGGCCGGGCTCGGCCGCCCGGGCTATGACGGCATCACGCCGGTCGAACTCAACCTTGCCATGGGCAATGCCAGCCTCGTCGCGCGTGGCGTGCTGACCCTGGACGGCATGGTGGAGGGCAGCGTGGAGGCCTCGGGCCCCGACCTCTCCCTTCTCGTGCCCGGCCCGCCCAGCCCCTTCCGGGCGCGGGGCCGCCTGACCGTCGCGGCAGACCTGCTCGCGGCCGACGACCTCAACATCGACATCGGGGGCAGCCCCGCGCGCGGCGCCCTCACGTTGCGCCTCTCCCCCACGCCGCGCCTCGACGCAGCACTGGTGACGAGCCGCCTGGACCTGGACCCCTGGCTCGCTGCCCTGCGCACCCGGCCCGCCGCCCTGCCGCTCGGCCTCGATCTGTCGGCGGAAGCCGCGAACTTCCGTGGTGTCGCGCTGCGCCGCCTCCGCGCCGCCATCTTCCGGGA
>DATCMG010000229.1:0-1537 GCA_036563555.1 Roseomonas sp.
GGTCGGCGAGCGAGCGGAAATGGGCGCCTTTGGCGCGCAGGGTTTCGACCACCTCGAGCAGGTGGGCGAGCGATCGGGCCAGGCGGTCGATGCGCGCCACCACCAGCGTGTCGCCGCGCCGCACCCGCGCCAGGGCGGCGGTGAGCTGGGGGCGGGATCGGCTGGCACCGGAGGCGAACTCCTCGAACACCTCGCGGCAGCCGGCGGCCTGGAGGGCGTCCAGCTGGGGCCCGAGGGTTTGGTCCTCGGTGGAGACGCGGGCGTAGCCGATCAGGGGCATCGGGAGCGGGAGTTCCGTGGCGATCCGGGGGCGTTTTTCGCAGCAGGCAAGTTATGCTGAAACGGTCGTTTGAGAACCCTGAAATGTCTGAATACGGTGCAGCACAACAATGACGGACGGAGCCAGCAGCGCCACATCGGCCCGTTTGCGCCCGAAAAGCGCTTGGGAGGGGGATCAGCGGACAGAATGGGGGGGGCGGCACGCCCTCTGGGTCGCCAACAGCTGAGACAGAAGAAATGAAGTAACGGAAACAATATCTTACGGTCCTCCGGGCTCGCGAAATGCTTTCGTCGGGATGTTATCGTGCCTTTGTGCAGGAAAGCGACGGATTGCCATCAGAGTGCCCCTCCTGGCACAAGGAAAACGCGGAGATCAGGGCTCGGGAGGTCGGCGGCTGGACCGATTTTGGAGGGGAGGGGATGCGAGTGGGTTTGCTGAATCCGTGGTGTGGCAGTGCGTTGGCCGGTTCTGCTATCAACACCTAGCACTGCCCTGGTTGCCCGGAGGTTCTTCGCATGGCGAGCCTGTTGATCCGAAACGTCGACGAGGCGCTCCGCAGCCAGCTGAAGGCGCGCGCGCGTCGGCACCGGCGGTCACTCGAGGAGGAGGCACGCGAACTCCTGCGAGCCGCGATCGCCCGGGAGGTCGCTCGACCAGACACACTGCCCGCCATCGCCGAGCGGCTCTTCGGGCCGGCCCAGGGCATCGATCTCGTCCTTCCACGCCGCTCGGCCGAGCAGGACCGGCCGCCCCCGAGCTTCGCCGACGAGCCCACGGCGTGATCGTCCTCGACACCAATGTGGTTTCGGAGCTGATGAGACCCCACCCGGATCCCCGGGTGAGGGCCTTCCTCGCGGCGCGCCAGCTGGAAACCCTCTTCCTGCCGAGCCTGGTCGTCGCAGAGATCCGCTATGGCCTGGCCCGCCTCCCCGACGGGCAGCGCCGCGTCGGGCTCGGAACCCTCTTTGAGCAGCTCCTGGCCGAGGGCTTTGAGGACCGGGTTCTACCCTTCGACTCGACCTGCGCCGCCACCTACGCCACGGCACGCGCCGGCCGGGAAAGGGCCGGTCGGCCGATCGCGATGGCGGACGCGCTGATTGCCGGCACGGCGCTAGCCCACGGTGCGACCCTCGCCACCCGCAACACCGCGGACTTCGACGGTCTCGGCCTCGCGCTGCTGAATCCCTGGGAGATGCCGTGACGGATCGCGGAACCCGCGCCCAACCCCCGGTGCCGACGGCGGTGCTGCGCCTCTCC
>DATCMG010000826.1:0-9817 GCA_036563555.1 Roseomonas sp.
TTCACGCTTATCAACCGCACGCGGAGCATCCGGCTCGCGGAAGTCATCGACGAAGCGGAGCTGCGGTGCCAGCTCGACCATGTCCGCACGCTTCGCTTCACGAGATCCGAGCTGATCTGGCTGGCCGGAAACACCTTCTACGGCCAGCGCAACCTCTTCGAACCCGCCTTCCTGGAGTGGCTCTCCAGTCTTTCCCTTCCATCCTATCGCCTCTCCACCCAGGACAGCCAGCTGCAGCTTGATTTCGAGGGATCCTGGGAGGAGGTCACGCTCTGGGAGATCCACGCCCTCGCCATCGTATCCGAGCTTCGCACGCGGCGCGGCTATGCCCGTCTGGACGAGATGGATCTTGATATCCTGTTCTCGCGCGCCAAGGCGAAGCTCTGGTCGAAGGTCGAGCGCCTGGCCGGCGTGCCAGGGCTGAAATTTGCCGATTTCGGCACGCGGCGTCGGCACTCCTTCCTCTGGCACGAGTATGTGGTCGAGCTTCTCGCCGCCAAGCTCCCCGACGCCTTTGCGGGCAGCTCGAACACCTGTCTGGCGTACAAGCACAATCTTGAGGCAATCGGCACCAATGCGCATGAACTTCCGATGGTGCTGACCACCTTGGCCCGCCTGGGGCGCCTGGGGCCGGCAGACCTCAAGCGGGCGCAGTATGAGGTGCTGCGCCTTTGGCAGGAGATGTATGGTCCGGCCATGCAGATCATGCTCCCCGACACATATGGGTCGACACAGTTCTTCCGGGATGCACCGGACTGGGTGGCCGACTGGACCGGCGTAAGGCTGGACAGCAAGGACCCGTTCGTTGGGGGAGAAGAGGCGCTGGCCTTCTTCACCAGCCGGGGCCGCAATGCCCGGGAGAAGTTGCTGATTCCTTCGGATGGCCTTGATGTCGATCTGATCCTCGGCCTGCATGCCGCGTTCGGAGGCCAGATCGGGGCAGGCTTCAGCCCCGCCGATTTCCGGGACGCCCGGGATTTCCACGACGAAGCCAAATGGCGCCACGAGCCACGCTGCCGGATCAGCGCAGGAATCGGCACCAACCTGACCAATGACTTCACCGGTTGCGCGCCGACCGATGTGCCGGAGTTCACGCCGATCAGCCTGGTCTGCAAGATCGCCGAGGTAGAGGGGCAGCCGGCCGTCAAGCTGAGCGACAACTACAAGAAGGCGACCGGTCCAGAGAAAGAGATTGCATACTACCGCTCCGTCTTCGGCACCGAAGGGCTCGCAAATCTCCCAGTCACCGTCTGAGGACCAGGCATGCTGCCCACATGAACGCCGAGGACGACGGCAACAATGTCAGTGTCCTTGGAAAACGGGCTTCCGCTTCTCCATGAAGGCTCGCCGGCCCTCAACATAATCTGCGCTGTCGAAGCATGCACGCTCCAGTGCCTCGATCGCTGCACGGCCCTTCGCGGCGGAGTGGCTTGCGATCTGATCGATCGACGCCTTGGAAGTCTGGATCGAGAGGGGCGCGTTCGCCGCCATCTCCGCGGCAAGCATGCGGACGGTCTCTTCCAGCGCATCAGGCTCGACCACCGTGTTGACAATTCGCATTGCGAGTGCCTGGTCGGCGGTGAAACGCCGGCCGGTGAACATGATCTCCTTCGCAACGGCCGGGCCGGTCAACGCCACCAGCCTTTGCAGGGCATCATGCTGGTAGGCAATGCCGAGCTTCGCTGCGGGGATGGCGAACTGGCTGTCTGACGATGCAATCCGGATGTCGGCCCGTAGCGCAATGGCCATGCCTCCGCCGATGCAGAAACCCTGGATCATGGCAACGAGCGGCTTGGTGAGCGCATCCATCGCGTCCCGGCCCGCGGCTGTCCGGCGGCCGTATTCCTCCTGCGCCGCCGCGTCCGAACGCACCTTCTCGAACTGGCTGATATCGGCGCCGGCGGCAAAGGCCTTTCCGCCGGCGCCGCTCATGACGACGACGCGCACCGCCGGGTCCGCGCCGAAGTCACGCAACGCGGCTCCTATGGCGTCCCACATCTCGATGGAGATTGCGTTGCGCTTCTCCGGCTGGTTGAAGGTGAGCCATCCGATACCCTCCTCCTTACGGGCCAGGACCTTCTCGGTGGAGAGGCTGAGAGCGGTGGTGGCCATCATGCCGTTGCCTTCTTCTGCGGATCAGCCTGTGAAATCGGCGCTTCAGACGACGCCCTTGTCGCGCAGGGATGCGATAGCCGACGCATCATAGCCGAGCTCCGTCAGGATCGCCGCTGTGTGCTCGCCGGGGTCCGGTGTCGGAAGGCGTATGGAAGCCGGAATTCCCGGCATATTGATGGGTGTCCCCACCACCTTCTGCATTCCCAGCCGCGGATGCGAAACCGGCGCCGCGAGGCCGAGATGCTGTACCTGCGGATCGGCGAAGACCTGGTCGATGGCGTTGATCGGGCCGCAGGGAATGCCGGCGACATCCAGTACCTCCACCCAATGCAGACTCGGCTTCTTCCGCGTGACCTCGGAAATGGCGGCATTGATGGCAGCGCGGTCGCGGGAGCGGCCCTCCCGCGTGCCCCAGCCGGCGCGACCCTTCCACTCCGGCCGGCCGAGCGCCTCGCAGAAGCGCTCCCACTGCCGCGGGGAGGAGGCAGCGAGGGTGATCGGGCGGTCTGATGTGGGAAAGACGCCCGTCGGGATGCCTGTGGGATGGTCATTCCCTGCCTGCCCCGCGACCTCATGCGCCAGCAGCCAGCGCGAGGCCTGGAAGTCCAGCATGAAGACCATGGCTTCCAGCAGGCTCGTATGGACCCAGCGGCCTTCCCCAGTGGTGTGCCGCTGGAACAGAGCCATCATGACACCGAGCGCCAGCAAGTTGCCTGCGGTCAGATCGGCAATCGGAATCCCGACCCGCACGGGCCCCTGGCCGGGAAGGCCGGTGATGGACATCAGGCCGCCCAGGCCCTGCGCGATCTGGTCAACGCCGGCGCGATGACCATAGGGACCTTCCTGGCCAAAGCCGGAGATGGAACCGTAGACAAGGCGCGGGTTCACCTTCCGCAGGCTCTCGTAATCGACACCAAGCCTGAATTTCACCTGCGCGCGCATGTTCTCGATGACGACATCCGCCTTCGCGGCGAGCCGCAGGAAGATGGCGTGGCCTTCCTTCGACTTCAGGTCCAGCACCATGGCGCGCTTGTTGCGGTGCAGGTTCTGGTGATCGAACCCGTCATGCGCACCGGTAACCTCGCCGGATCCGGATGCCGGGGGCTCGATCCGGATCACGTCCGCGCCCCAATCCGCGAGGTGCCGCACGCAGGTCGGGCCTGCGCGCGCCAGGGTCAGGTCCAACACGCGGATTCCGGAGAGCGGCAAATTCCGGGGGCCATCCGGCCCGGCCACGTCGCCGCTTCCTGGCTGCGATTCCTCCTCGGTCATGCGCCCTCCGCCGGGTCGTACAGCACCCCGGCCGCGGCGAAGCCGCCATCCACGTTCAGCACATGCCCGGCAACGAAGCCCGCATCCTCCGAGCAAAGGAAGGCGATGCCACGGGCAATGTCCGAAGCTTCGGCGTAGCGCTTGAGTGCCATGCGGGACAGGAAGGCCTGGCGTTGGCGCGGGCCATGCGCCGTGCGCGCGATCTGCGTCGGTCCGGGGGCGACGCAGTTCACCAGGATGCCGTGCTCGGCCCATTCCATCGCCAGAACCCGGGTGAGATTGATGATGCCGCCTTTACTGGCGCCATAGGCAGCCCGCCCCGTCCCGCCAAGCTGGCCGGATACGGAACTGACGGTGACGATCCGCCCGCCCAACCCATGCGCCACCATGGCACGCGCCGCGGCTTGTGCGCTGACGAAACAGCCCGTCAGGTTGGTGCGCAGGATGCGCTCAAAGGCGGCGCGGGTCATTTCCAGCGCCGGAATCCGGTCGGTAATACCGGCGTTGCAAACGGCGATGTCCAGCGGGCCGAATTGCTGTTCGGCTTCCTTCACCGCGGCGGCAGCCTGTTCTTCTTCAGTGACATCCATGCGGAAGGCGGCCGCCTTCCCGTCAGCAGCCCGGATCGCCGCCGCGGTGTCGGCGGCCGCAGCCTCGTTCAGATCCGCGACCAGAACCGCGGCGCCGCGCTCCGCCAGCAGCCGGCTGGTTGCGGCACCGATGCCGGATCCACCACCCGTTACCAGCGCCACCTTCCCACCGAAGCTCATGCCGCATCCTCCTCGATGGCGATCACGCGGGCGGGTGCGCCATCGCTGTCCGGCAGCCGGATGGGAAGCCCGACAAACTGGTTCCGGGGCGCGCGCAACGCGCCGGTGTTGGCCAGGTACTCGAACATGATCACGCCGCGCGCGAGCAGGCGGTGGTGAGTGACATGCTCGGGCAGCGGCGGACGCTTTTCGCCCGTCAGGAAGAAGCGGATGCAGTAATCCTGCGGGAAGTCGAAGGCCACGGCCTTGATGCCGCGCCCATGCAGGAACTCCGCGGCCCCATCGGTCATCCAGGGGGCCTGCAGCCAGAAATCCGGCGTGTCGATGCTGAAGCGCTCATCCCAGCAGGTCTTCAGGATGGCGATGTCACCGTGGCGCAAATGCGCGCCAGCCGCTTCGATCCGTGCCCCCTCGATCGGCGTGTTGGCCGGAACATCCGAAAGATCCAGCACCGCAGCCTCGCCGACCGTCATGTCCGGCGTGATCGCGTCGGTGGTGAATCCCGCCGGGTCCACATGGCGCGGGCTGTCCATGTGGGTAAAGGCATGCACGTTCCAGCCCGCCCAGGTGGCCTGTCCGGCGCCTTCCGCATGGGATTTTGCGAGGCGCCGTTCCACGGCCCAGCGGAAATGGCCCGTGCGGACCGGAGTGGACAGGTCGATCACGCGGCGTGTCATATGGCTCAGCCGTCCTTCCAGGGGCGTTCCTGCCAGAGACGCCGCAGCGCCTCCGCCTCCGTCCGAACGAAGTTCTGGAATTCCGCGCCCGACATACCGCGCAGGGGCTGGCCAAGGCGCAGCGCATCCGCCTTCCACGCCGGGTCGTCCATCATGGCGGTCAAAGCCTTCTCCAGGCTCGCCCGGATCGGCGCTGGCGTTGCGGCGGGGACGACAATGCCGCGGACGACACCGCCAATGATATCGAAGCCCTGCTCGCGGAATGTTGGGATTTCAGGCGCCAGGGTGCCGCGTTCAGCCGCCGCCTGGGCCAGTGGCCGCGCCTGGCCCTGCCGCATGAGCTCGAGGCTTTCGCCGATGTTCATGGCAGCGACCGTGATGTGCCGGCCAAGCAGGGCTGTGACGGTCGGTGCCTGGCCGGAGAAGGGCACATGGGTCATGCTGGCGCCCGCACGCCGTTCGAAAGCGATCATCAGGAGATGGTCGTCCGACCCGATGCCGGCGGTGCCGACGGACACGGCACCGGGCCTCGAACGCGTCAGCTCCGCCAGATCGGCGAGCGTCCGCAGCGGGCTATCGGGAGCGACGAAGAAGCCACCCGGATCCTCCACCACGCTGCCGAGATAGGCGAAATCCTCAAGCCGATAGCGCGGCTGACGTTCGATCGTGATGGTCTGGAGGGAGGGCACGATGACGACGCCCATGGTCAGCCCATCGGGTGGCGCTGTGGCAACGGCAGTGTACCCGACCTCCGCTCCTGCGCCCGGCCGGTTGAGAATGACGAAGCGGGCGCCGGGCAAGTGCTTTTCAAGATAGGGCACCATGGCGCGAGCCATGACATCCGTGCCGCCGCCGGGTGGAAATGGGACAACGAAACTGATGGGCCGCTCCCCGGGCCAAGGGGTCTGTGCCTGCGCTGCCCCTGCAATCGTGAGTGAGGCAGCCATGACATCACGCCGACGGACTTCCCGCACGCGCCCTCCTCCCATGCTTTTCCGGGAAGGATAGTAGCGGCCCACGTCGTTGAGAAGGCCAAACAGAAACGTGGACTTATGTTCGGCGCTGCTCGGTGCTTAGCGGCACAAATCAACAGCTCTCGATGCGGCATGGCAGGAAAGCGGATGCGCGGGACGCTGAGGCCAAGTGCTTCGTCCGCGGGGGTAATGCGCTGCGCTGTTGGCCGGGATTGGGTCTACGTTGATGACGCGCATCAATGCGAGGTAGGGAAGCGCCCCTGACCTGGGCAACTTCCCATCAGGGATCCACCCAATCGCCGTCTGCCGCCACCAGCCTGCCTGCATGGAACACGCGGCGTCTTGGCGGGTGGCTGCCGATCGCCTCTGGCACGTTCTCGGCCGGCAGGGTGAAGAAGGTCGCAGGGCGGCCAGGCGCGATGCCGTGTTCCTCGATCCCGAGTGCAGCCGCGCCCTCGGATGACACCATCGCGAACAACTCAAGCAGCAGGTCGTCGTGCCGAAGATCCTCGCGCCATCCAATGACCGCGGCGCGCTCCAGCATGTCGGCATTGCCGTAGGGGCTCCAGGTGTCACGTACGTCGTCATTGCCGCAGAAGACGCGCACGCCGGCGCGGCGCAGCAGCATCAGCGGCGGCATCGTCGCGCTGCCTGCACCGTGAGTGACGAGCGAGACGCCGGCCACCTCCATCATCTCCGCCGCGGCCTTCTGCTTGGACTCCGCGATGCCGCCGAGGCAAAAGCCGTGGCTTATCGTGACCTTTCCCTGCATTTCGTGCGCCCTGGCGCGGGCGCAGATCTCCTGCAGGCTGAACAGCCCCATCTCACCCGGCTCATGCAGGTGGATGTCCACCCCGACCCCGCGCCGCTCCGCCACGGCGAAGATGCCGTCGAGCTGGCCCTTCGGGTCGCGGTCCACCTCGCAGGGGTCGATCCCGCCCACGAGGTCGGCCCCCGCACGTATGGCTGCGTCCAGGAGTTCCAGCACCGGCGCCCCGCCAAGCCGCATCACCCCGGCCTGGGGGAAGGCAACCACCTGCACTGTCACGGCACCCGCATGGGCCTCACGCGCCCTCAGCACGCCTTCGAGAGCGGATAAGCCGAACGCAGGAACAATATCAGCATGGGTCCGCACATGCGCCGTGCCGTTGGCCACGCAGCGGCGCATAAGGTGACCCGCGCGGGCCTCCGTGTCGAGCGGCAAGGCGGGCAGGACCCGCTGGTCGGTCTCAATGCGGCTGAGGCGGAATGGCTCAGCCGCATGCGGCACCCAGGGCAGGCCGAACAGCGTCTTGTCCAGATGCATGTGTCCATCGACCAGCCCGGGAAGCAGGAGGTCGCCCCGAAGATCCAGCACCGCCCGCGCCTGCGGGTCGGGCGAGGCCGGCTGGACGATTTCCGCGATGCGCCCCTCCCGGATGGCGATGCGCCTGCCCTTCGGTCCACCATCGGGCAGGTGCAGGTTGGTCAGCAGCATGTCGCAGTGCCGGTCGGTCATGATGGCTTTCGTGCGCTCCCCTGCTCAGCAGCACCGAACATCCTGCCATGGAGAACGTGCGGAAAGGAAACGGCTGATGCAGTGGTGGAACTGGGAATGAGCAATTTAACCTTGCCCGGCTTCCCGGCCGCTGCCAGGCAGCGCTACCGTGACGGTGCCAGCAGACCTCCCGGTCCTTGTCTTGCAGCGAAGGCCTTCAGCAGGTCTTCGCCATGTCAGTACCTGGTCAGGCGGTTGCGGCTTGGCTCAGACCGCGCCATGCGCCTCTACATAGAGCGCGTACAGGGAGTGACAGCTCGTCATGTAGAGCCTGTTGTTCTTCGGGCCGCCGAAAGTCAGGTTGGCGCAGCGTTCCGGCAGGCGGATGAAGCCGATTGGCTTTCCTTGTGGGTTGAACACCATGACGCCGTCCAGATCCTCGGACCTCCCCCTCAGCTGGTAGACCTTGCGCCCGCCTATGTCGCGGGGTTCCTGCTCCAGCAAACCGTTGCTGCCCCAGCCGCACCAGAGATTGCCGTCCCGGTCGACTCTGAACCCATCCAGCGCACCCTGGTCGGCTGCGTCGATCAGCTTGGTCTTGTTGCCGACGGTCCCGTCGGAGTTCACGTCATAGCTCCAAAGGCTACGGTTAGGTGTCCCCTTCCACTCGACTACGTAAAGCTTCTTCTCGTCCGGCGAGAAGGCCAGCCCATTCGGGTTGACCAGGTCGCTAATCACGGCAGTAAGTCTACCATCCCCGCTGATGCGAAAGACGTTCGTGTTCGCCTGCTCGGGCGTTGCCCGGCTGCCCTCCCATTCGCCGTTGAGCCCGAACAAAGGGTCCGTGAACCAGATTGTGTTATCTGACTTAACGACGAGATCGTTAGGAGCGTTGAGCTTCTTGCCCTCGAAACTGTCGGCCAGAACGGTAAGGGAGCCGTCCTTCTCGGTGCGGGTGATGCGCCGCGTAATCGAGTGCTCACATGTTACCAGTCGGCCCTGCCGGTCTCGGGTGTTTCCGTTCGCGTAGTTCGACGGCCCGCGGAAAACGGTGAAACTCTCATCCTTCTCATCGTACTTCATGATCCGGTTGTTTGGGATGTCGCTGCACAGCAGATACCCCCCTTCGGGGAAGTAGGCTGGTCCCTCGGCCCAGCGCATGCCAGTCGCGACCTGCTCAAGCGTGCTGCTGTAGATCCGGTACTTGGCGAAACTCGGGTCGAGAATCTGCACGGCCGGGTCGGGATAGCGCTGGTTCGGCGTGAAGGGGAACGACTGCGCGCCGGCCTCTCGTGCCAGAACCGCGGCACCCGCGGCCGCGCTGCCATTCTTCAGCAGGTTGCGCCGTGTTATGTTCATCGTGATGTTCCTCCCATGTTCTGCGGGCTGGCCCGCCTACACAAACATCCGAACTTATTTGGTCAGACGCGTGATCTAACTTCCACTACGATTTGGATCGTTGGCTCGGACTTCCACTTCGTGGATGCGGCCGGCCCGAGGAGGGCATGCGCAAGCTCCTGGCCACGGCCCGAGAGAGCATCCCGGCCCGCTTCGGGTTAGGGGCAAAGTCCCTCAAGATTGAGGTGCAGCGGGCGTTGAACCCGCCTGGCGAACTCCAAGTGGAGCGCTTCGGCTGGACCTTCTGCCCCGGTGACAAGGTCATGCAGGCCACCAACGACTACGACCGCGAGGTGTACAACGGGGACCTTGAGACCGGGCACCGCGGCCCGGACCTGTCCCGCTTGATGCCTCAGTCCGGCTTGATGCCCGCCACCTGCACCAACTCGCTCATGCGGCCCCGGTGCTGCGCCAGCCAGGCCGTGAAATCCTGCCGGTTGCTGGCCACGGTTTGGGCGCCAAGCTGGTCGAGGCGCTGCCGCACCTCCGGAAGCGCAAGCGCGGTTCGTGCCGCCTCGCCGGCACGGTCCAGCACGGGCTCGGGCGTCCCCGCCGGAGCATAAAGCCCGGCCCATTCATTGATGTCGAAGCCCGGATAAGTCTCCGCAATGGCGGGAATCTCAGGCAGCGGCGCGATGCGGGATATACTGGACACCGCCAGTGGCCGCAGCTTCCCATCCTGCACCAGCGCCAGCACGGCCGAGACGGAGGCAAAGGTGAAGCTGATCTGGTTGGCCAGCAGGTCCTGCACCGCCGGCCCGCCGCCGCGATAGGCGACCTGCGTGACCTCTATCCCGGCATGCCAGGCCAGGGAGGCACAGGCGAGATGTCCCGCCGATCCATTTCCTGGCGTGCCGTAGGAGAGCGTTCCAGGCTGCTTCTTCGCCAGCGCCACCAGTTCCGCGACGCTGTTCACGGGGAGGGAAGGATGCACCGCCAGGATCTGCGGTGAGACGGTGAGCTGCGCGATGGGAGCAAAGTCCCGCGTGTAGTCGAAAGGCAGGTTCCGGTAGATCGCGTGATTCGACCCATGGGCCGCGGCATCCACCAGCAGGGTGTAACCATCCTTCGGCGCCCGGGCGACCTCGGCGGCACCGATCGTGCCGGTCGCCCCAGGCCGGTTCTCCACCACCA
>DATCMG010000840.1:0-2260 GCA_036563555.1 Roseomonas sp.
CGCTGCGCGGCAATGGGCTGCGCGTAGGCGCCTGGGGGGCGAACCACGCACCCTCGATCCGGCGGATGCTGTCGCTCGGGCTGGATGCGATCGCGACCGATGATCCGGTGCTGGCGCTTTCGGCGCGGGGCCGCTAGCCCCCGCGTACAAGACACTTGCCGCGGCCGCGCACGGCCCTCATGCTTCCCTCAACAATAAAGTTGAGGGAGCGTCCGGGTGGGCGAGCGCGCGCCGATCCTGCAAGCGGATTCCGTGTCCCTGCGCTTCGGCGGGATCAGGGCGCTGACCGATGTGTCCTTCGCCGTGCAACACGGCGAGGTATTCTCGATCATTGGGCCGAATGGCGCGGGCAAGACCTCCATGGTCAATTGCGTCTCCGGCCGCTACCGCCCGACCGAGGGGCGCATCCTGTTCGATGGGCAGGACATCACGCGGATGCGGCCGAACCGCCGCGCCGCGCTCGGCATCGGGCGGACATTCCAGAACCTGGCGCTGTTCGGGCATATGAGCGTGCTCGACAACATCATGGTCGGCCGCCACCACCTGCTGAAATCCGGCTTCCTCTCCGGCATGGCCTACTGGTTCGGGGGCGCGCAGCGCGAGGAGCTGGCGCATCGGCGCGAGGTCGAGGAGATCATCGATTTCCTTGAGATCCAGCACATCCGCAAGGCGCAGGCGGGCACGCTCTCCTACGGGTTGAGGAAGCGCGTGGAACTGGCACGGGCGGTTGCGCTCCGGCCGAAGCTGATCCTGCTCGACGAGCCCATGGCCGGCATGAACCTCGAGGAGAAAGAGGACATGGCCCGCACCATCCTCGACCTCAATGAGGAATGGGGCATGACCATCCTGATGATCGAGCACGACATGGGCGTGGTGATGGACATTTCCCACCGCGTGATGGTGCTCGATTTCGGCCGCAAGCTGACGGAAGGGCGGCCGGAGGAGGTAATGGCGCATCCGGAGGTGCGGCGCGCCTATCTCGGTGAGGATGACGCGGCACCCGCCGAGGCGGTGCCGGCATGAGCGGTGCGGCCCTGCGTTCCGGGAAGGACGACACGCTTCCCCGCCTGCTCCGGCGGAACGCGCGCGCGCATGGCGGCGAGGTGGCGTTGCGCGAGAAGGATCTCGGCATCTGGCGCTCCTTCACCTGGGCCGAATACGAGGCGCGGACCCGTGCCATGGCGCTCGGGCTTTCGGGCCTTGGTGTCGGAGAGGGGGATGTCGTTGCCCTGATCGGCGACAACCGCCCGGACTGGGTCATGGGCGAGATCGCCGCGCACGCGATCGGCGCGCGCTCGCTGGGCCTGTACCGGGACGGGCTGGAGGAGGAGGTGGCCTATCTGCTCGCCCATGCGGGTGCGACGGTGGTGATTGCCGAGGATGAGGAGCAGGTCGACAAGCTGCTCAATGTCGCGGATGCCGTGCCGGGGCTGCGGCATATCATCTATTCCGACCCGCGCGGCATGCGGAAGTATTCCGACCCGCGATTGCTGCCCACGGCTGAGCTGGTCGCGCGGGGAGAGGCAGCGCATTCGGCTGACCCGGCCGCCTGGGACCGGCTGGTGGATGCGACCGATGGCGAGCGCGTTGCCGTCCTCTGCACCACATCCGGCACCACGGCGCGGCCGAAGCTGGCGATGCTGTGCGGGCGCGCGCTGGTGCGGCATGCCGAAACCTATTTGGCCGCCGATCCGAAGGGGCCGCGGGACGAGTATGTCTCGGTCCTGCCGCTGCCCTGGATCATGGAGCAGATGTATGTGCTCGGCTTCGGGCTTGTCTCGCGGATGAAGGTTTCCTTCGTGGAGGAACCGGAGACGATGATGGCCGATTTCCGGGAGATCGGGCCGAGCTTCGTCCTCTTCGCGCCGCGCGTCTGGGAGTCTCTGGCGGCCGAGATGCGGGCGCGGGTGATGGATGCCTCGCCCTTCAAGCGGCGCGCCTTCGAATGGGGGATGAAGCTCGGGCTGGCGGCACAGGCAAAGGGTCGGCGCTCGCGCCTGGCGGATTGGCTGCTGTTCCGCGCACTGCGGGACCGGATGGGCTTCACGCGGCTCACCTCCGCCGCGACCGGCGGGGCGGCGCTGGGGCCGGACACCTTCCGCTTCTTTCAGGCCATGGGCGTGCCCCTACGGCAGCTCTATGGCCAGACGGAAAGCCTGGGCGCCTACACCATCCACCGCCCGGGCGAGGTGGATTTCGACACGGTCGGCGTCGCCTTCGAGGGCGTGGAGCTGCGCGTGCACGAGCCCGACAGGAATGG
>DATCMG010000230.1:0-2796 GCA_036563555.1 Roseomonas sp.
GGTCGGCGAGCGAGCGGAAATGGGCGCCTTTGGCGCGCAGGGTTTCGACCACCTCGAGCAGGTGGGCGAGCGATCGGGCCAGGCGGTCGATGCGCGCCACCACCAGCGTGTCGCCGCGCCGCACCCGCGCCAGGGCGGCGGCGAGCTGGGGGCGGGATCGGCTGGCGCCGGAGGCGAACTCCTCGAACACCTCGCGGCAGCCGGCAACATGGAGAGCGTCCAGCTGGGGCCCGAGGGTTTGCTCCTCGGTGGAGACGCGGGCGTAGCCGATCAAGGGCATCGGGAGCGGGCTTTCCGTGGCGATCCGGGGGCAGTTTTCGCAGCAGGCAAGTTATGCTGAAACGACCGTTTGAGAATCCTGAAATATCTGAATTCGATTCCGTACAACAATGACGGACGGAGCCAGCAGCGCCACATCGGCCCATTTGCGCCCGAAAAGCGCTTGGGAGGCGCGATTAGCGGACGGAATGCGGGGGCCGACACGGCCTCGCGGCCAGCAGCGCCGGGTATGAACGCCATAAGAGAGCAAAAACAGCAGCTTACCGTTTTTCACCGCCAGCTAGACGCCACATAGTCCGATTATCGTGCCTTTGTGCCGAAAAGGGTCGGATTGCCCTCCGAGCGCCCCTCCGGACACAAGGGTGGGGCGGGGATCGGCGCGCGGGGGCGTCGCCGGATCCTCAGGCAGGCAGGGCAGGGGGCTCCGGGGCGGTAGGGGTGTCGGATCCGCGAAGGCCAACAAAGGCTGAGGTTTCTGACCCTCCGCGGGTGAGGGTTGGGCGGTGACGCCGCCCGATGGGGCCCGCAGGCAGCCGCTCCCTCCGGCCCTGCGGCGCCTGAGGGCGGACACCCTGCCGCCCGACGCGCGGGCCGTGCTCGCCGGCGAGGCTGGGAGGGCGCTCTCCAAGAACACCAGGGGGCCTATGCCTCGGACTGGCGCGCCTTCTGCGCCTGGTGCGAGGCGGGCGGCATCGCCCCGCTCCCACCCGCCCCGCCCCGCCCCGCCGCGGCGCTGACCGCGGCCGAGATGGAGGGACTGCTCGGGACCTGCAGGACCGACACCGCTGGTGCGCTACCGGGCGTTGCTGCTGCTGGGCTTCGTAGGAGCGCTGCGGCGCTCCGACCTGGTGGCGATCGACCGTGAGCACCTGCGCTTCACCGGCGAGGGGATGACGGTGCTGATTCCGCGCGCCAGGCGCGACCCGGAGGAGGGGCGACCATCGGCATTCCGCGCGGGCGGAACCCGCTCTCCTGCCCCGTGCGGGCGATGGAGGCCTGGCTCCGCCGCAGCCGGATCGAGTGAGGGCGGGTGTTCCGTCGCCTCAGCCCGGGTGGGGCACTCGAGGACCGGCTCAGCCCGCAGGGGATGTGGAAGATCCTGCGCCGGCGGGCGGCGATGGCCCGGCTAGTGGTGGACGAGACGGAGTGCCTCTCGCAGCATGGGCTGCGGGCGGGCTTCATCACCAAGGCCTACCGCGAGGGCGCCGTCGATGAGCAGGTGATGCACCACATTCGGCAGAAGAGCCTCACCACCACCCAGAGGTACCGCCGCCGGGCCAGGATCCCCCCCTGCATGCTAACTAGCCTTTTCCCAGCGATAGGTGGATTACGATGTCCTTCCTGGACGACTTCCTTGCACTCAAACCACCCCTGCAGGCTGCGTTGGCGACAGGCATACTGAGTGCTCTGACGGCGCTCGTGATGGCGTTTGTGACATTGTGCATGCAGAAACGGCTAGCAGCATCGAACGCTGACCAGCAGCGACAACTCGAGCAGCTCAAGGCGAGCCTTTTAGACGAAACAGCCTCGAGGACAGCGCGCCGGTCCTATGAGTACGACATGCGTAAGCGATTGTACGCGGAGTGCGAACCAATCTTTTTCCAGCTGAGCGAGGCGTCCGACCTCGCACTCCGCGAGTGTCGTGATCTTGCGCGATGGAAAGCCTGTCTGGAGCTTGAGCCAAAGCGGGAGAACACCGATGCACAGACGGGCCCCTGGATGCTGACCAACTCAAGCAAGCTGGTCGCATCTCTCTACGCGCTCCTAGCCCCGCTTGCCTTATACGTCCTGCTACGCAGCCGGCTGACGACAGTGGACTGCGCGCTCGACAACTGGCTGTTCCTCCGCTTTCGCATGGCCCGCGAACTCTACGACGTCTTCCAAAACGATGCAGCAATCGCGGCATGCGAGCCGGCGCTCGAGTATGACCCGCTGGTTAAAGAATGGCGACAGAAGCGGATTGAGCTACCGTCGGTCCACTGGTGGCAGGGGTTGTCGCCAGGTCGCCTCGATCGAGCCGTACGGCTGCTGATCACTGAAGACGGCGGGACCTCGCGCCTTCTCACTTTCGGCGAGTTCGAGGATGTTTACACGGCAGCCTACGCTGGCGGTAAGATTGAGCACCAGAAAATTCTCGGCTTGGCAGCCAACGCGCTGTACGGCTTTACTCCGTTCAAGCGTCCAGTATTCTGGAGGCTCATCATGGTGCAGGTTCACCTGCACCATGCAATCAGGCGGCCCGCCCCGCACAACGTTGGGGAACTATTGACGTCTCCTGCTGCGATCAGGGAATACATGCGTCTGGAGAGCTACGACGCGTATGACTGGAGGCGCCACTGGCCAGATCGCGAGGCAGGGCGGTACGACAAGGATGCTAACGAAATCGCGCTCGATTACATCGTAAATCGGCTGTGTCCGCCGTCTGCGTCTTGACCACTGGGCGGCAGGCGTGGCTCGCACGGGCATTGGCAAGTTGGGGGTGGTAGTGGGGCAATCTGGCCGGGGCAAGCTGCGGGA
>DATCMG010000845.1:0-2166 GCA_036563555.1 Roseomonas sp.
GAGAGCCGGCTCAGTTCGGAGGAGAGGCGGGTCTGCTCGGTGGTCAGCCGCGCGACCTGGGCCTGGGTTTCGATCAGCGCCGCATGGAGCCGGCGAACGGGGGGGAATAGCAGGGAAAGGCTCGTCAGGAGCGCGCGCGGCCTTGGCGCCTCGGGTGCTCCCTGCGGCAGCACGGCGGTAACCGTGACGAAGTCGCTGCCGATCCGCCGATCCGCCATCGCCGCGTCCTCTGCCGCGAAGAAGCGCTCGAGCACGGCGCGATCCTCGGGCGAATCGGGATGGAAGTTCTGCGCGATGTCCCCGAGAACGTGATGGAGGAGCGCGCCGCCGAGCCGGCGCTCCTCGATCACCGTGAAATGCTCGCGCACCAGCGGGAGGATATCTTCCGAGCGTATGGCCTCGGTCGGGTCCACCGCCAGCATCTGCTCGATCGTCGGGCGGGTCAGCCGGCCTTTCGGTTCGCCATTGGGCAGGCGGCGGAGCCGCTCCGGCAGGGAGTCCAGCAGCGCATTGCCGAGCTCCAGCTGTGCGTCGGTCCATTGGAAGCGCGTCGGGCCGACGAATTCGTAAAGGTGGAGGACGCCGCCGGGCCGCAACGCCCGCTTCACGGCGGCGAAGAGCTCCTCCAGCCGCTCCACATGATGGACGGAGGAATGGGCGAAGACGACATCCGCGCTGCCCGGGGCGAAGTCCGCCGCCTCCAGATCCGCCACCTGGTAGTGGATGCGCCCGCCCAGGCCGGCCTCTTCCGCCAGGCGGCGCGCTTCCGTGATCGCGCCCTCGGCGAGGTCGAGCGCGTCCATCCGGGTCACCAGCCCGCGCCCGACGAGGTCGCGTTCCAGGCCGCCGAAGCCGCAGCCGAGGGAGAGTGCATGGCCGATCGGAAGCCGCCATCCACGGGCGGCCAGCAAATCGGCCAGATGGCCGTAGGCGTCCTGATCCGCCCGCCCGGAGGCAAGCCGGTTCACGCGATCGCGGACCATCGGGTGGGCGAGCCAGTACTGACCCAGTTCTTGCGCGTCCCGCACGGAATCCGCGGACCAGACCTCGTTCACCTTGGCTCGCCGGACCAGGTCCACGTCATCAAGCGGAATTTCGGCGGTTTTCATTTCTGTCTATTAGCGCCGCCGAAGCTCCCTTGACGAGGGTATCTTCGCCGGGCTGGACCCGGTGCCTTCTCAGCCCCCGGAAGCTCAGCCCACGATGATGTTGCGCAGCCAGCCGGGTCGGCGGCCGCCGGCCGCGCCTGGGCAGGCGGATCGTTCTACCGCATTGTGATCACGTTCATGGCTTGCCCGCTGCTCTGGCGCCCTGCATCCAAGGCTGCGTTCGTATGGCGCTCGCCGGCCGCTTGCCTGACTTGTGAGCGAGCGTGGATTGGAGGGAGACGGGTCAGACCATGCCGGATCGATCGGAGGACTTCACGACCGGCGATGAGATGATCTGGGATCCGGTGCGGATCGTGCAGCCCGGACCCTGGACCGGCCATATGCCCTTCGCCTTCTGGGTGGTGAGGACGCTGCGGCCGAGAAGCCTGGTGGAGTTGGGCACCCACTCCGGCAATTCCTATTTCGCCTTCTGCCAGGCGATCAATGCCTTCTGTCCCGGCGCCCGGGCTTATGCCGTGGATACCTGGCAGGGCGACGAGCATGCCGGACATTACGGTGAGGACGTGTATGCCGACGTGTCCCGCTTCAACGCGGCGCATTTCAGCCAGTTCTCCACGCTGATCCGCAACACCTTCGACGATGCCCGCGCCTATTTCCCCGATGGCGGGCCCGATGACGGCATCGACCTGCTGCATATCGACGGGCTGCACAGCGAGGAAGCGGTGCGGCACGACTTCGAGACCTGGCGCTCCGCGCTTTCGCCGCGCGGCGTCGTCCTGTTCCACGACATCAATGTCCGCGAGCGGGGGTTCGGGGTCTGGCGGCTCTGGGAGGAACTGCGCGCGCAGCATCCCGCCTTCGCCTTCGACCATTCCAACGGGCTTGGCGTTCTTGGCGTCGGCCCGGACCAGGCGCCCGGGTTGCGCGCCCTCTATGCGCTGGGTGCGGAGGAGGCGGCCGCCTTCCGCCGCCGGATCGCGGCACGGGGCGAGGCCTTCGAGCGCCAGGCGGAAATCCTCGCGGTTCGGGAACAGGTCGCCGCGAAGGATGCCCATAT
>DATCMG010000847.1:0-14128 GCA_036563555.1 Roseomonas sp.
GATGTAGCCGGGCGGAGCGACCGTTGCAGGGCTCGATGAATCATGCCGCAACGATGGGGGGTACAGCTGGACCTGGGCGGCATCCTGAAAGGAGCCGACGCCCAGCCCGCCGCATTTGGGCCCGCATCGGCCGTCCCGGGCATTGACCGCGCGGGGCGGCGGACGCAGCTTCTGGCCGCCCTAGCGCCAGCTTCATCGAGGAAAAGACGGTAAATGTCGCGCCAAGCTATCCTGAACGAGATCCAGACCTACGCTGACGAGCTCATCGCCATCCGCCGCGACATCCACATGCACCCCGAAACGCGCATGGAAGAGGTCCGTACCGCCGCGTTGGTGGCGGAAAAGCTGCGGGGCTGGGGGTTGGAGGTAACGGAGAAGGTCGGTGTCACCGGCGTGGTCGGCACCTTGCAGGGCAGCCGCCCCGGCCAGCGCGCCATCGGGCTGCGCGCCGACATGGATGCGCTGTTCATCGAGGAACAGAACAGCTTCGCGCACCGGTCCACCGTGCCGGGGAAGATGCATGCCTGCGGCCATGACGGCCATACGGCGATGCTGCTGGGCGCGGCGAAGTACCTGTCGCGGCACCGTGATTTCGCGGGCACCGTACAGTTCATCTTCCAGCCGGCCGAGGAGGCCGCCACCGGCGCCAAGGCGATGATCCGGGACGGGCTGTTCGAACGCTTCCCCGTCGATGCCGTCTATGGCATGCACAACTCCCCGGGCATACCGGCCGGGCAGTTTGCGACGCGCCCTGGGCCGATCCTGGCGGGCGCGGATTTCTGGGGCGTGACCTTCCGGGGCACGGGCGGGCATGGCGGCGCCGCGCCGCATCTGGCGACCGATGTGACCGTGGCGCTGGGCCACTTCCTTCTGGCGGTGCACACCATCCTGCCGCGCAACCTGCACCCGACCGAGAGCGCGGCCGTGAGCGTCGGGCATGTCTCCGGCGGTGCCTTCAACTCCCCCAATGTCATGCCTGCCGAGATGGTGGTGCGCGGAACCGCGCGCTATTTCCGCCCCGACGCGCAGGCGGTCATCCGCCGCCGCCTGGCGGAGCTGGCGGAAACCCTGGCCACCGCGAATGGCTGCACGGCCGAGTCCGTCTACGAGCCGCTTTGCCCACCCACGGTGAACGCGGCGGAGAAGGTTCCCGTGGCCAGCGCCGCTGCCGCCGCCCTGGTCGGCGAGGCGAATGTGGGAGACATCCCCTTGAGCACGGGGGGCGAGGACTTTGCCTTCATGCTGCAGGAGAAGCCGGGCGTCTTCATGCGGATCGGCAATGGCGTGAATGCCGACGGTAGCTTCCACAACGTCCACACGCCACTTTACGACTTCAACGACGATGCGCTGGCGCTCGGCTCCGCCTACTGGGCGAGCCTAGTGCAGCAGGAACTTGGACTGGAGGATCGCTGATGCCCGCCTTCACCCCCGGCCGCCGTGGCCTGATCGGCGGTATCGGCGCGGCGGCACTCCTGCCGCCCCTGGCCACGACCTTCGCCCGCGCGCAGGCGGCGCGGGTGCTCAACATGGCGGTCAGCGCGCCGCCGGCCAGCATCGATCCGCACTACTACACGCTGACCCCGAGCATCATGCTCTCGGCCCATATGTTCGAGCCGCTGACGATCCGGGACGAGAATGCGCGGGTCAAACCCGGACTGGCCGAGTCCTGGCGTCTGGTGGACGACACCACCTGGGAATTCTCGATCCGGCGCGGCGTCCGGTTCCACGATGGCTCGGAGCTGGTGGCAGCGGATGTCGCCTACTCCATCGCCCGTGTACCCACGGTGCAGAGCCCGAGTAGCTTTGCCGTCTATACCCGCGCCATCACGGGAACGGAGGTGGTGAACACGCACACCATCCGCTTCAAGACCGCCAACCCCTATCCGTTGCTGCCGACCGATCTCGCTTCGATTTTCATCGTTCCTCGTGGGATCGGCGACAATGTTCCGTCGAGCGACTTCAACAACGGCCGTGCCGCGATCGGGACCGGCCCGTTCAAGTTCATATCCTACAGCCCGAACGACCGCGTGGAGATGGAGCGCTTCGAGGATTACTGGGGCACCAAGCCGGAGTGGCAGCGGCTGAACTACCGCGTCATCACCAACACCGGCTCGCGCGTCGCGGCGCTGCTGTCGGGCGATGTCGAGCTGATCGACAACGTGCCAACCGGCGACATCGCACGGCTGCGGCGCGACAACCGGCTGACGCTCGTCGAGGGCACCAGCCTGCGCCTGATCTTCCTCGGCCTGGATGTCGAGCGCGACAAGCCGTTGCCGGATGTGACCGGACCGAACGGGGAGGAGCTGGACAGGAACCCGTTCAAGGACCTCCGCGTCCGCCGCGCGCTCTCCGAGGCGATCAGCCGCGACGCCATCGTAAGCCGCATCATGGAAGGCGCCGCCGTCCCTGCCGGGCAGTTCATGCCCGCCGGCACCTACGGCCACGCGCCCGGCATCAAGGTGCCGCCCTTCGATGCGGCGGGCGCGAAGAAGCTGCTGGCGGAGGCCGGCTATCCCGATGGCTTCTCCGTCGTGCTGCGGGGACCGAACGACCGCTACATCAATGACGCGCAGGTGCTTCAGGCGGTGGCGCAGATGTGGACGCGCATCGGGGTCCGGACGCAGGTGGACGCGCAGCCATTGTCCACGCTGATCGGTCGGCTCAACCGGTTCGAGGCGTCCTGCTACCTGCTGGGCTGGAGCAACAGCACCGGCGAGCCCTCCACCTCGTTGCGCGCCGTCCTGGGATCGCGCGGCAAGGGCGGCGGGCTCGGCCTCTCCAACTACGGCCGTTACAGCAACGACCGGATGGATGCGGCGACGGCCGATGCGCTGAGCACCCTGGACGATGCCGAACGTGAGCGGAAGCTGCAGGCGGCCATGAAGCTCGCGATGGACGACGTGGCCGTCATCCCGCTGCATACGCAGAAGAGCGTGTGGGGGATGCGGCAAGGTTATCGCTATGTGGCGCGGGTGGACGAAAACACCCTGGCCACCAGCATGGCGCGCGCCTGACGTATGGGCGGCCGGCCTTCCGTCACGAGAAGGGCGCCGGGCCTGCCGCTCTCGCCCGCAACGGCCGAGGTTGGCTGGACCCGGGACTTTTCCCGTGATGCAGGCCTGCAAGGCAGTTTGCGCTGAAGGGATATCCGAATGGATCTGCATCTCTCGGCCAAGATGGCCGTCGTCACCAGCGCATGGAAAGCCATCGGCCGAGCGATCGTCTTGGGTCTGACGGCAGAGGGCTGTGAACAAGCATATGGCGGGAACCCCCTTCGGCGCCGGGGCCCCGTACGCAATTCGCGCGGCTGAGACCGCTGCCCAGCGGTGATCGGGTTGAGGTCCTCTGGTGGCGCCGCAGCGCGTGGGGCCTTGCTGGCCCATTCGGTGCCAGCTTAGGCCTCGACGCACTGACCTTCATCGCCTCAGAGCCAGCATTCTGGACCCGCGCCTGACCTCTCGGCTCCGTGATGTGAGCAAAGTCAAGGAGAGTCGTTTGTATCAATTCTTCTTGGAGATATTGCAGCATTTCTGGTGGTACGCGGGAGTTGTGGCTGTAATGCGAGTTATCGAAGGGTTTTATCCTGCCGGTCCAGCTCCCTCTTGGGGAGACATGGCATTCAACTTCACTCTCGCCTACATCGCGGCGGTCATCGCAACCACCATTGCCCACGCTGCCCCGCTCGCCGTGCTCACCGTCGACTGGCTTGGTGTGCGCGATCTGGTACTGCGCGGCTGGAAGCCGCAGTCGGCCGCAGAGTGGGTGGCGGGATCCCTGGTCTTCGCGTTCGTGTGGGATTTGGCCCAATACTGGTTCCACCGGCTGCAACATACGTTTCCATCTCTCTGGTTCATGCACGCACTGCACCATGACACAGAGGCTTTAAACGCTACGGATGCACTTCGAAACACGCTCTGGCACAGCTTGGCCGGCGGCCTGTTCATCGGGATACCGCTGTTCATCGTAGGAGCCCATAACCTTCTCCACGTGTACGCGTCATATCTCCTGTTCTCGACGATAGGCTTCTATAATCACGCGAACATCCGCTGGTCGCACGGGCCGCTGACTGCTGTCTTTTCAGGCCCGCAGCTACACCGGCTGCACCATGGACTGGATCGCCGCTACTACAATCAGAACTATGCGGCCTTTTTCCCGGTAATTGACATCATGTTCGGAACCTACAGACCCCCTAACAAGGACGAGTTCCCAACTACAGGGTTGGTGGATCAGCCACAAAGTAGAGGGGGGCCTTTGGCGATCTGCGCGGCGCTCCTGAGTGCGAGAGGGAAGTGGAACATCCCGCGCTGGTGGGCCCGGCCGAGATCAGCATACCCGAACGCCGACGTCCTTCCGGTAACCGCGTCGCCGGCACTGTCAGAGCGGCACCAATAACCGCAGGCGGGGCTTAGCCCGTGGCCTGCAACGCAGCCCTGGCTATCGAGAGCAATTCGCCTCGGGCCATGGGGACGGCAGGACTTGTTATGGCGGGGAAGAAGCTTACGGCCTGCCTCGCCGTAATGCGGAGGTCCGCAAAAGGTCCGCAACATCACCGCACCATCTGCGGGCCCTCGAAAAAGTGGTGTCCCCGGCGGGATTCGAACCCACGGCCCCGGGATTAGGAATCCCGTGCTCTATCCTGCTGAGCTACGGAGACACGCAGCCACACCCTAGCGCCCCGCCAGCCGCCGGCAAAGGCCTCCCCCTTGAGCAGAGCCAGAAAGCGGCCTCCACTTCCCCCATGCCGCAAGACCCTCGCATCGATCCCGAAATGGCCGCCTTCACCGAGATGATGACGGCCCGCGCCACCGGATATCCGCCCCAGCGCCTGGAGCGCCCCCTCGACGCCTCCCGCGCAGTGAATGACGCGCTGAACATGACGCTGTTCAGCCCTGAGCCCCGCATGGCGCAAAGCGCGGATAAGTGGCTTCTCGCCCGCGGTCGCCGGATGCTCTGCCGTCTGCACCGCCCCCGCACCGACGCACCCCTGCCGGTGCTGATCTATCTGCATGGTGGCGGCTGGGTGTGGAACAGCATCGACACGCATGACCCGCTGATGCGCAGCTACGGGGAAGCCTCGGGATACGCCGTGATCGGCCCGGATTACGCGCTGAGCCCCGAGGCGGCCTTCCCCCAGGCGCTGGAGGAGGTCGCGGCCGTTGCGCGATGGGTCGCGGCACATGGGGCCGAATGGGGCTTGGATCCCTCCCGCATCGTGCTCGGCGGCGATTCCGCGGGCGCCAACCTGGCGCTCGGTTCGGCGCTGTTGCTGCGGCAATCCGACCCCGATCTGCGCCTGCGCGGCCTGCTGCTGAATTACGGCGTCTTCGACGACCGCATGGCCACCCCAAGCTACGCCGAATTCGCCGATGGCTACGGCCTGACGCGGGAGAAGATGCGCTTCTACTGGGATTGCTACGCGCCCGGCCCGGCCGACCGCCTCTCCCCCTTTGCCGCCCCGATCCGGGCCGATCTTCGCGGCCTGCCGCCCTGCCTGGTCCAGATTGCGGAACTGGACGTCCTGGCCGACGAGAACCGCGACATGGTGCGCGCCCTGCGCGCCGTCGGCGTCAATGTGGAGGAGGAGATCTTTCCCGGCACCGTCCACGGCTTCCTGCGGGCACGCGACCATGTCTCCGCCGCGCGCCGGGCCATTGCCGGGGCGGCGGATTGGCTGCGGCGCACCGCCTGACTCACCGCCGGCGGAACCGCTCCACCGCCGCCACCAGCGCCGTCCGCACCCCGGGCTCCAGCGCCGAATGCCCGGCATCCGGCACCACGGTCAGCCGCGCCATGGGCCAGGCCTCGGCCAGTTCGAAGGCGGAGGTCGGCGGGCAGACCATGTCGTAGCGGCCCTGGACGATCTCCGCCGGCACATGGGCCAGCCGGTCCATCCGGGCCAGCAGGCCCGCGGGCGGCAGGAAAAGGTCATGGGCGAAGTAGTGCGCCTCGATCCGCGCAAGGCCGAGGGCGGAACGGTCCTGGGCGAAGGAAGCGACCGTCTCCGGGCTCGGCAGCAGCGTGCTGCACAGGCCTTCGTAATTGCTCCAGGCCCGTGCGGCGGCCAGGTGCACAGAAGGATCGGGATCGGTCAGGCGACGCAGATAGGCGCCCAGCAGGTCGTGCCGCTCGGCCGCCGGAACATGCTCGGCGAAGGCGGCCCAGGCATCGGGGAAGACCCGGCGCAGGCCATAGAGGAACCAAGCCACCTCATCCGCCCGCCCGAGGAATACGCCACGCAGCACGCAACCCGCCACGCGCTCCGGATACGCCTGCGCATAGGCCAGCGCCAGCGTCGATCCCCAGGACCCGCCGAAAAGCAGCCAGCGGTCGATGCCGAGAAAGCGCCGCAGTGTCTCGATGTCCTGCACCAGAAGTGGCGTCGAGTTCTCGCGCAACTCCCCCAATGGGCGGGAGCGGCCAGCGCCGCGCTGGTCGAAGATCACCACGCGCCAGTGCAGCGGGTCGAAGAAGCGGCGATGCACCGCCCCGGCCCCGGCCCCCGGGCCGCCATGCAGGAACAGCACAGCCTGGCCCCGCGGGTTCCCCACCTGCTCCCAATACATGACATGCGCCGGCCCACCCGCCCCGGCATGGGAGAGCGGTAGCAG
Source organism: Roseomonas sp. (assembly GCA_036563555.1). GTDB lineage: Bacteria > Pseudomonadota > Alphaproteobacteria > Acetobacterales > Acetobacteraceae > Roseomonas. The sequence continues at coordinate 6,609 of DATCMG010000847.1, forward strand.
CCCGGTTTCATAGGGGGCGATGTCAGGAAATAGGTCGCCACGCGGCATGTGCCCTGTTTGGCGCAAGCGGCCGCTCATGCGCAACGGGGCGAAGGCCCGCTCCGGGGCGATTTCGGGACTCCGTGAAGCTTTGCGTGGCGCCCGGTCGCGCCTAACTTACAGGCGATGCCCCGACCCACTCCCGGCCCGTTCCACGCCGCCCGAAACGGCCCCCAGCCGGGGCCTCGCGCCGGCGGCACGCGCGCGACCGAGGTTCGTTGCGCCGTCTGCGGTACGGAAAGCCGCCAGTCCCGCTTCCGCCCGCTTCCGCCCGAGGGTGCGCCGGACCTCGACCTTCGCCCCGGTGAGCCGCTGCGGGGCACCATGGCCTCCTGGCTGCAGCAATGCCCGCATTGCGGTTATGTCGCGCCCGAGATCGCCCATGCCCATCCGGCGGCGATCGAGGCGGTGGGCACCGCCCCCTTCCGCGCCCTGATTGCCGACACCACCCACCCGCCGCTGGCCCGCCGCTTCCTGGCCTATGCCTATGTGCTGGAGGAGACCGGGGCGCTGCATGCGGCGGCCGAGGCGACCCTGCAGGCCGCCTGGGCCGCCGATGACGCGCGCAAGCCCGATCTGGCCCGCGCCTGGCGCGGGGAGGCCGTCGCCCTCTGGCGAGCCGGTCCGCCCCTGGATGCCGAGCAGACGGTGCGGGTGGTAGATGCCCTTCGCCGCGCCGAAGCCTTCGGCGATGCTGGCGCCACCGCCGAGCAGCTTGCGGCCAGCCACCCGCCCAGTGCGGTCGCCGGGGTGATCGCCCTGGAGCAGCGACTGATCGCGCTGGGGGATTCCGGCCGGCACACCGTGGCCAGCGCCCTGCCGCCGCCCGCCCGCCGGCCCCATGCCACCCAGGCCAGTATCGCGCGGCGGGGCAGGGGCTTCTGGGAGCGGCTTCGGCGCTTCTGGCGCCGCGAACCCTAGGAAGATCCGCCCTGGCCGGCCTACTTCGCCGGGAAAGGGAAGGGGCGCCATCCGCACTTGCCGTCAAGCAGCATCTCCGAGTATGTTACGTTATAACGTATTGAGGATTGATCATGCAGCGCCGCGCCCTTCTTGCCGCCGCCCTGTCCTTTCCCGCCCTCCGCCCGGCCGCTGCCCAGGCCGCGCTGCCGGTCGTCGCCAGCTTCTCGATCCTGGGCGATCTGGTGCGCCAGGTGGCGGGGGATCGCCCGCTCGCGCTCGGCGTGCTCGTCGGCCCGGATGAGGACGCGCACGACTTCCAGCCACGCCCCTCGGACGCCGAGAAGCTGCGCGGCGCGGCCCTGCTCGTCCGGAACGGCCTTGGTTATGACAACTGGCTCGCGCGGCTGACCGGTGCCGCAGGCTTCCGGGGCGTCGCCGTGACGGCCAGCGATGGCGTGCCGCTCCGCGCGGCGGAAGGCGGCCATGATCACGGCCATGCCCGTGGCGGTGGCGCCGCCCGCCGGCGGCCCCATGCGGTGGAACCCAGCCGCACGCCGGACCCGCATGCATGGGGCGACCCGCGCAATGTCCAGCTTTATGTCCGCGCCATCGCCACCGGGCTTTCCGCCGCCGATCCGGGGAATGCCACGCTCTACGCGCGCAACGCCCAGGCCTATGCGGCAGGGCTGGCGACGCTGGACATGGAAATGCGCGCTGCCATCGCCACCGTCCCGGAGCCGCGCCGCAAGATCCTCACCAGCCATGACGCTTTCGGCTATTACGGCGCGGCCTATGGTATTCAATTCCTGGCACCCCAGGGTGTCAGCACGCATTCCGACGCCTCGGCCTCCGATGTCGCCGCCCTGATCCGTCAGGTGCGCGCGGAGGGAATCACAGCCGTTTTCATCGAGAACATGAACTCGACCGCCACGCTGGAACGCCTGGCGCGCGAGGCCGGAGTCCGGGTGCGCGGCCGTCTTTATTCCGACGCCCTCTCCCCGCCCGATGGCCCTGCGCCGACCTATGAGGCGATGGTCCGCCACAACACCGGCCTGATCGTGCCGGCGATGCGGGGTGACGCGTGATGCGCGTCCTCGCCCTCGCGGCCGTCCTCTCGGCCGCCTCGCTTCCCGCCGCCGCGCAGACCGCCACCATGGCCCCGGCAGGCGGCGTGAACTTCTATCCGCAAATCGCGGGGGAGGCGGATCTCCGTATCTTCTCCCTCTCGACCACCTCGGCCACCGATCGCCGGCAGCGCGGCACCAATGTCTTTGCGCGTGGGGAACTCGCGGCCGGCTTCTTCCTCTCGCCCGAATGGTCGGTCCAGACCGCCATTCATTTCGAACCAATCCGCGAGGCGGAGCCGAATGGCGGCACCACCGTCTTCCGCCACCATGCCGCCTTCATTGAGCAGTTGCGCCTCGACTGGCGCGCGACCGACCGCCTGACCCTCTATGGCGGCAAGTTCTCCGCCCCGTTCGGCCGCGGCCATCAAGACTTCCCTGGGCTGCTGCTAGATGTGCGCGCGGATGAGATCTACCAGATCCGTGAAAGCCTCGGCCTGGGCGGCACCGCAACCTACATCTCGGACGCGCGCTTCGGCGAGCACGACGTCTCCGTCGCCGTCTTCGGCTATGACACGACCTTCCTGAGCGAGACGGCCTTCACCCGGAAGCGCTGCTGCGAGGGTGATTTCGAGCGCTACTCCCGCAACTCACGCCGCCAGGGCGGGCCAGGCAATACCGGCCAGTTCGACAACTTCGCCATCGCCTTCGATGGCGACAACATGCCCTTCCTGCCCAACACCTCCTACCACCTCGCCTTTCTTTCGCGCGGGCCGGGTGTGGACGGCACGAAGCGCGAGACAGGCTTCGCCGTCGGGCTGCGCCACGAGATCCGCTGGACGCAGGACACCCGCACCCTCCTTTTCGGGGAATTCGTCCAGTTCCGCGGCGCCGGCGGCAACCCGCGCGAGGACGGGCCGGAGATCCTCGACGCCTTCGGCATGGGCACGGGCGAGTTCGGCCAGGTCACGGTCAACGAGCGCCGCCGCTTCACCACTATTGGCGCCCAGACCCGCCACGGCCCATGGCGCGCGACCATTGGCTTCCAGCGCGACGAGCGGAAGCGCAGTGAGAACCCCATCCCGCGCGCGAGTTACTTCGAGGCTTCGGTCGGCCGCGACCTGCCGCTGAACTTCCGCCTGGATGTCGGGTACCAGCGCAGCGTCGGCTACGAGAGCCGCGAGGACAAAGCCGATGCTGCCATCGCCGTGCTGGGGTGGAAGGCTTCTTTCTGACCGCCGTAGAGGTCTTGGGGGCAGGACTCCGGCTTCCCGGAGTCCCGCATGATGCCGGCCCGCAGGCCGGCATGTGTTCTATCGGATGGGCGGGGCGTAGATCAGGCCGCCGCGGTTCCACAGATTATTCAGGCCGCGCTCAAGCCCGATCTGGGTATTGCGGCCGAGGTGGCGCTCGAAGATCTCGCCGTAATTCCCAACCGCCCGGACCGCGTTGTAGGCCCAGCGGCGGTCCAGTGCCATCGACGGCCCGAAATCGCCCACGTTACCCAGCAGCCTCCGGACATCGGGGTTCGTGCTGTTCAACATCTGCTCGGCATTGGCCTGGGTAACGCCCAGCTCCTCGGCCAGCATCAGCGCGTAGATCGTCCAGCGCATGATGTCGTACCATTGCTGGTCGCCCTTTCGGATCGCGATGGTCAGCGGCTCCTTGCTGATGACATCAGGCAGGATCACGTGCTCGGCGGGATTGGGGAAGGTGCTGCGGAAGGCCGCGAGCTGGCTGGCATCGAAGGTGTAGCTGTCGCAGCGGCCGGACTCATAGGCCTTGCGCGCATCCTCGTTCTGCTCGAACACCAGCGGCCGGATGTTCAGGTTGTTGTTCCGCGCCCAGTCCGCCAGGTTCAGCTCATTGGTGGAACCGGCGCTGACGCAGATCGTCGCCCCATCAAGCTGGTTGGCCCGCTGCAAATTGGCGGAGCGGTGCACGATGAAGCCCTGGCCGTCGAAGAAGACCGTTGGGCCGAATTGCAGGCCGGCCCCCACCTCCCGCGACATCGTCCAGGTGAAGGTGCGGGCCACGATGTCCACCTCGCCGGATTGCAGCGCCGGGATGCGGGTCTGGCTGGTCAGGGGGGTGAAGCGGATCTTGGTCGCATCACCGAAAACGGCGGCCGCCACGGCGCGGCAGATATCCGGATCGAAGCCGCGGTAGTTGCCCTGGCTATCCGGCGCGCCGAACCCGGCCGACCCGGTGTTGGAGCCGCAGATGAGCGCCCCCCTGGCGCGCACCGCGCTCAGCGTCGGCCCGGCCGCAACGCCCTGCGCCTCGGCCACCGCCGGCATGGCCAGGCCGATCACCGCGAGCGCCGCCCTCAGCCAGCGGCCGCGCCGCCTGCTTTCCATTCCCATGATCGTTTCCTCCTCGTGCTTCAGCGCAGTCCGCGGCAGAAATCCTGGATGCGCCCGCAGGCCTCCCGCAGGCTCTCCGTATCGGTTGCGTAGGAAATTCGGATGTAGGGGCTCATGCCATAGGCCTCGCCCTGCACCGCCGCGACCTGCGCCTCCTCCAGCAGGGCGAGGGCAAAGTCGGAATCGGTCTCGATCCGCCGCCCGCCGCGCGTGGTCTTCCCCAGGCAGCCCGCGATATCGGGATAGACGTAGAAGGCGCCCTCGGGGCGGTGGCACTGCATGCCCGGCGCCTCGTTCAGCATGTCCACGACCAGGTCCCGCCGCGCACGGAACGCGGCCGCGCGCTCCGCGACCAGTTCCTGTGGTCCGTCCAGCGCCGTGGCGGCGGCGGCCTGCCCAACCGTGGAGATGCCGCTCGTCGCCTGCCCCTGCACATTCGACATGCCCTTGATGAGCGCCTTCGGCCCGCCGCAGAAGCCGACGCGCCAGCCCGTCATGGAATAGGTCTTGGAGACGCCGTTGACCGTCAGCGTCCGATCGCGCAACGCCGGCTCCACCTCGGCGATCGTGCAGAACTCGAAGCCGTCATAGACGAGGTGCTCGTACATGTCGTCCGACAGGATCATCACGCCGGGGTGCCGCAACAGCACCTTGGCGAGGGCCTCCATCTCCGTGCGCGAACATGCCGCGCCGGTGGGGTTGTTCGGGAAATTCAGGAACACCCATTTCGTGCGCGCCGTGATGGCGGCGTCCAGCTCCTCCGGCCGCAGCTTGAAGCCGTTGTTCTGCGGGCAATCGGCCGCGACCGGCACGCCGCCGCAAAGCTTCACGATCTCGGCGTAGCTGATCCAGCAGGGGCGGGGGATCACCACCTCGTCACCCGGATCGAGCGTCGCCAGCATCGCGTCGAAGATGATCTGCTTCGCGCCGTTGCCGACCAGGATCTCGTCAAGGGCGTAGTCCAGCCGGTTGTCGCGCTTGAACTTTCGCTGGATCGCCGCCTTCAGCGCCTTCGTGCCCTCGACCGGCGGGTATTTCGTGTCACCGGAGAGGGCCGCAGCATGCGCCGCCGCGATGGCGTGGTCCGGCGTCGGGAAGTCGGGCTCACCGGCCGCAAGGCTGATCACCTTCTGCCCGGCGGCAGCCATTTCACGAGCGCGGGCGCTCATCACGTTGGAGGCAGAGGGCGCGACGGCCTTCAGGCGCTGGGCGAGCACGATCATTCGGAGACTCGGTCCTTGATCCGGGAGAGCACGGGGCATCGACGCATAATTCGCTCCACCCTGCCAGCCACCCCCAGCCTCGGCATGGGGGCGGAACCCTGCTAACCCAGGGGCATGTCTCGTCTCTGGATCGCGGCCGGCGCGCTGGCCGGGCTGCTCGCCGTCGCCCTCTCCGCCTACGCCGCCCATGGGCTGGCGCTGGATCCGGCGCGCAGCCGGATGATCGATAACGCGCTCACCCAGCAGGGCTGGCATGCCCTGGCCCTGATCGCCGCCGGAATCCTGGCGGATCGCTGGGGCGGCTGGGCCGCGAACGGGGCGGGCGCGGCCTTCCTGGCGGGGATGCTGCTCTTTTGCGGTGCCGTCTGGTATGTCGCGGTCACGGGACGTAGCCTGGGTTCCGTGGCGCCGACCGGCGGTATGTTGCTGATGCTCGGATGGCTGCTGCTGGCCATCTCCGCCCTAATGCAACGCGCATGACCCGCTCCGCCTACCTGGCCGCGGAAGGCTTCGAGCCGGAGCTGGCCGAGGACCTGCGCCGCGCCGGGCGCCGTATCGGCGGATGGCACGGCCCGCTCGCCCTGTCCCCCGATCCGGCGCCGGGCGGTCCGAACGCCACCCCCTGGGCATTGGATGTATGGAACGCGCCCCAGGAAGTCCCAGCACCCTCCATCAAGGCGGCCGCCGACGCGCTGCGTGCGATCCAGCGCAACTGGGCGCTGCTGGATGTCACGCATCATCGCCGTGCCGCCCTGATCCGCGACGCGCTGCCGCCGCTGCGCCCCAAGCCCATCGCCTTCCCGCAGACGCCGCCCAGCTCCCATCTGGGGGCCTGGACGTTGCTGGCGCCGGACCGCCTGCTGGCCAGCCCGACCAAGAGCAGCCCCTATGTGAACGGCGCGCCCGTCTTCATCGAGGATCGCGAGGGTCCGCCCAGCCGCGCCTATCTCAAGCTGTGGGAAGCGCTGACCCGGCTCGGCCGCTGGCCCGGGCGGGGGGAGCACTGCCTCGATCTCGGCGCCGTGCCGGGCGGGTGGAGCTGGGCGCTTGCGCAGCTCGGCGCCAAGGTGACAGCGGTGGACAAGGCGGAAATGGACCCGGGCGTGGCCGCCATGCCCAATGTGACCGTACGGAAGGAGAGCGCCTTCGGGCTGGATCCCTTCCCGGTCGATTGGCTGTTCAGCGACGTGATCTGCTACCCCGCCCGACTGCTGGCGCTGGTGCGGCGCTGGATGGAGGCGGGGGCGGCGAGGAACATCGTCGTCACCATCAAATTCCAGGGCGAGACGGACCACGAGACCGCCGCAGCCTTCGCCGCCATCCCGGATGGGCTGGTGTTCCACGGGTCGTACAACAAGCACGAGCTGATGTTCGCCTGGCCGGCCAAGCCGCCTGGCTGACGGAGCTGCGTCGCTTCCAGGCAGCCTCGCCTCAGCCCGGCGTGCCGCGTGTGGCCAACCCGCGCCAGGGCCTCATCCGGCGCACCGCGCGCCTCAAGGCGCGTCGGCGCCGATCGGCTCGGCCACCTTGCGCGGGATGCGGCCCTTCCACGCACCCTCCCGCGCCGCCCAGGCGCGGGTGAACTCGGCGCCGAGCAGGAAGACCTGGGCGGAATAGTAGACCCAGATCAACACGACGATCAGCGCGCCCGCCGCACCGTAATCCTCGGCCATGCCGCTGCCGCCAATATACCAGCCGATCGCCGTCTTCCCGATGCTGAACAGGAAGGCGGTGATGATCGCGCCCACGGCCACGTCGCGCCAGGCCAGCTGCCGGTCCGGCAGGATCTTGTAGATGGCGGCGAAAAGGAGCGAGACCATGGCGAGGCCGACAGCGAAATTCAGGATCTTCAGCAGGAATTCCAGCGCCGGCAGGAAGCCGGTGATCCAGCCGCCGAAGGCCGATAGCAGCGCGCTGACCAGAAG
>DATCMG010000848.1:0-5653 GCA_036563555.1 Roseomonas sp.
GTCGAAGTTGAAGACATGCGACAGGCCGCCGATGTCAATGCCGCGCGCCGCGACATCGGAGCAGACGAGAAGCTGCAGCTCGTTGTTCTTGAACTTCTCCAGGGTCGCGAAGCGCACGGACTGCGCCAGGTCGCCATGCAGGGCGCCGACGCTGAAGCCATGCTTCTTCAGGCTCTTGAAGAGGATGTCCACATCAACCTTGCGGTTGCAGAAGATCAGCGCGTTCTGCACCTGCTCCCGCTTGATCAGGCGGCGCAGGGCCTCCCGCTTGTCACGCTCCTGCACCCAGAACAGCCCGGCGGTGATGGTGGTCGCCACCGAGGCCGGGGCGGAGACGGTGATCTCGCGCGGGTTCTGCAGGAAGGCATCGGCCAGGCGCCGGATCTCGGGCGCCATGGTAGCGGAGAAGAACAGCGTCTGGCGCAGCTTCGGCAGCATCGAGACGATGCGCTCGACATCGGGGATGAAGCCCATGTCGAGCATCCGGTCCGCCTCGTCGATCACCAGCACCTTGCAGTCGGCCAGCAGGATGCGCCCGCGATCGAACAGGTCCAGCAGCCGGCCGGGGGTGGCGATCAGGACGTCCACGCCCTTCTCCAGCACCGCCTTCTGCTCATCCATGCTTTCCCCGCCGATCAGCAGGGCGTGGGTGAGCGACAGGTACTTGCCGTATTTCACGAAGTTCTCGGCGACCTGGAGGGCCAGCTCGCGCGTCGGCTCCAGGATGAGGCTGCGCGGCATGCGGGCCTTGGCGCGGGAGCCGGCCAGGATGTCGAGCATCGGCAGGGTGAAGCCGGCGGTCTTGCCGGTGCCGGTCTGGGCGCAGCCGAGCACGTCCCGGCCCATGAGCACGACGGGGATCGCCTGCTCCTGGATCGGGGTGGGATGGACGTAGCCGGTTTCGGCGACGGCTTTCAGGATCGGCTCGGAAAGGCCGAGATCGGCGAAGGTGGTCCGGGGAGCGGACGCGTCCTCGTCCTCCTCGTCATCCTCCTCGGCCTCGCTCGCCTCGGTTTCGCTGTCCTCGGCGTCGTCCTCGATGTCGGGGTCAGTCTCGCCGACCTCCTCGCCATCGGCGCCGGTCTCGCCGGCGTCATCGGCATCCGCGCCGCTTCCGCCGGCATCCGGGGCGTCGGAGGCAAGGGCCTCGACGGGCTCCGCGGCCTCGAAGGCGGCAGGGGCCTCGGCGAGATGCGGGGAGCTGCCCTCGCCCACCGGGTCGCCATCGGCGGCGCCGGCAACGGTGCCGGGCGCGCCTGACTGGGGCAGGGCTTCCGGGGCCGGACCCTGCGGGGCGGCGCTGTCGGCGGGGATGGGCTCGTCGTGTTCGGTCAAGCGTGTGTTCCTGTGCCGCCGCCGGGCCAGGTTTGGCGGGGGCGGCGAAAGTCGGGCTGCTTCGTCATGGGGTCGGGCGCCTTGCGGCATGGCCGGAAGCGCCCGGCCGATGATCCGGCGTGACGCGGCCGCGCGAGGCGGACCGCGCGGCACGCAGCCGCGTGCGCGCGATATGCGCCCGCAACAGCCGGGATGCAAGGTTGTAGGCCTTTTTTGGCCGGGTTGCGGTCGGTGTGGTGCCGTGATTGACAGGCCGAATGTCCCGGATGCCGCTTCTCCTGCTGCCTGGCCTGCTCTGCGATGGGCGGCTCTGGCGCGACCAGTTGGCCGGGCTGGCCGATCTCGCCGAACCTGTCGTGGCGGATCTTACGCTCGATTCGGATCTCGGTGCGATGGCGGCGCAGGCCATCGGGCTGATGGAGGGGCGTTTCGCCGTCGCGGGGCTCTCCATGGGCGGCTATGTGGCCCTGGAGGTGATGCGCCAGGCACCGGGGCGGGTGACGCGCCTGGCGCTGTTCGACACCTCGGCCCGCGCGGACACGCCGGAGCAGGCGCGGCAGCGGCGAGGGCTGATGTCGCTGACCCGGTCCGGCCAGTTCCGGGGAGTGACGCCCCGGCTGCTGCCGCGCCTGCTGCATGAGCGGAACCAGGCGGGGCCGCTGGCGGGCGAGGTAATGGCAATGGCCGAGCGCGTGGGGCGCGATGCCTTCCTGCGGCAGCAGGCCGCGATCCTGGGGCGGCCGGATTCGCGGGGCGGGCTGGGCGAAATCGCCGTGCCGACCCTGGTGGCGGCCGGGGAGGCGGATGTGCTCACGCCGCCGGAGCTGGCGCGCGAGATCGCGGCGGAGATTCCGGGAGCCGTGCTGCGGATCGTGCCGGATTGCGCGCATCTGCCCAGCATGGAGGAACCGGCGGCGGTGACGGCGCTGATGCGGGACTGGCTGGGCTGATCCGGGGCTTCCACAGGCTCGGGCGGCATCCCATGTGCCTGGGATGATCGACGTCAGACGTCTCCTCCTGGCCGCGGCGTTGCTGGCATCGCCGCTCATCCCCACCGCGCCGGCCGAGGCGCAGGTGAGCTTCGGTATCGGGATCGGACCCGCCTATCCCGTTTATCCGGCCTATCCCTACCCCTATGCCTATCCGCCCCCGCCGCCGGCCTATTACGTGCCGCCCTATCCCGCCTATGCGCCGCCCTATCCCAGCTATGCTCCACGCCCGGCGGGGCAGACCTGCTATGCCGGGGCCTATATCTGCCCGCTCGAAAGGCCGCTGCCGGCGGGCGATGCCTGCGCCTGCCCGGCGCAGAACGGCCGGCGGGCCTGGGGGCGTGTCGGGGGCTGAGGACCGGCCTTCCGGACCGGTGAATCAAGCCTCCTGAAACCGCGATCGGGGCGGGGCGGTTCCTTTCGCCGGAGGGACGCCCCATGCCCAGCACCGAAAACGCCCCAGAGAGCCGCGCCGAGGCCATCGTCGAGCCGCGCGAGGCCGCGCGCGCCGCGGGGCTTCGCTATGTCAGCGATACGCGGCCGGGCATCACGCGGCAGGCGAAGGGCGACGGCTTCTTCTACCGCGATCCATCCGGGGAGCCGGTGCGGGACGAGGCGACGCTGGAGCGGATCCGCTCGCTCGCCATTCCCCCGGCCTATACGGATGTGTGGATCTGTCCCTTCCCGAACGGGCATATCCAGGCCACGGGGCGCGATGCGCGCGGGCGCAAGCAGTACCGCTACCACCCGCGCTGGCGCGAGACGCGCGATGCGACGAAATACGAGCACATGGCGGAGTTCGCCGAGGTGCTGCCCCTGATCCGGGCGCGCGTGGCCGCCGACCTGCAGCGAAAGGGGCTGTCGCGCGAGAAGGTGCTGGCGACCGTCGTGCGCCTGCTGGAGACAACGCTGATCCGCGTCGGCAATGACGATTATGCCAAGGAGAACGGGTCCTTTGGCCTGACGACGCTGCGGAACCGGCATGTGTCGGTGAAGGGCGAGAGCATGCGCTTCGCCTTCAAGGGCAAGAGCGGCAAGACCTGGAAGCTGGGCTTGCAGGACCGGCGCGTGGCGAAGGTCGTCCGCGAATGCCAGGAGCTGCCGGGGCAGGAGCTTTTCGCCTACCCGACGGAGGACGGGTCGCTGCATGACGTGACCTCGGGCGACGTGAACGACTATCTCCGCGAGATCACGGGGCGCGACATCACGGCGAAGGATTTCCGCACCTGGGCCGGCACGGTGATGGCCGCGCTCGCCCTGCGTGAATTCGAGACCTTCGACAGCCAGACGGCGGCGAAGCGCAATGTGCGGGCGGCGATCGAGAAGGTTTCGGCGCGGCTGGGCAACACGCCGACCGTATGCCGCAAATGCTACGTCCATCCGGACCTGCTCGAGGGCTACATGGAAGGCAAGCTGGCGCTTGAGATCGCGGAGCGGGCCGAGGAGGAACTTCGCGAGGAGATGGAGACGCTGCAGCCCGAGGAGGCGGCGGTGCTGGCGCTGCTGGCCCGTTTGAAGGCAGGGAAGAAGGAGGAAGCGCCCCGTGCCCGCAAGCGCCGCGCCTCGAAGCCGCAGACCCGTGCCGCGGGGGCGGCCAAGGTGGCGGCCGCGGCCTGAGGCCATCAGCCCGCGGATCTTTCATTCGACCGGGCGGCCTGGTCCCGCCATCCTTCCCTGACGCGCCGGACATAACAGGCGCGGCAGGAGGAACGCCATGAATGATGCCTTGTCCCGACGCGCCGCCCTGGGAGGCGCGGGCCTGCTGCTTGCGATTGACGGCCTCGCGCCGCAGAAGGCTGCGGCGCAGGCGGCCGGTAGCGGCATGGTGCGCGGCGTCGCCGGCGCGGTGAAATTCTCCTCCGGAACGGAGCCGCCCCGCACGCCCGCCCCGCCGCTGGCGACCGACTGCCACCACCATGTCTATGACGCACGCTTCCCGGCCGATCCGCGCACGCAGCTGAGGCCGCCCAATGCCTCGCCGGAGGATTTCCGGGCCCTGGCCCGGCGGCTCGGCACGCAGCGCTCGGTCCTCGTCACGCCTTCCACCTATGGCACGGATAACCGGCTGCACCTGCAGGCCATGCGGGAACTGGGTCCGGAGCGGACGCGCATGGTCGCGGTGGTGGATACGAGCGTGACTGATGCACAGCTTCGCGACATGCATGAGGCCGGGGTGCGCGGCATCCGCTTCAACCTGGTGCAGGCCGGCGTCACGACCATCGACATGCTGGAGCCGCTCTCCGCGCGGGTGCAGGCGATGGGGTGGCATACGCAGATCCACATGCTGGGAAACCAGATCGCGGAGAACGAGGCAATTTTCGCAAGGCTGCCCTCGCCGGTGGTGTTCGACCATCTCGGGCGGGTGCCGATGGACAAGGGGGTGGAGCACCCCGGCTATCTCGCGGTCCGGCGGCTGATGGATCGGGGCAAAGCCTGGGTGAAGCTGTCCGGCGCCTATATGGACACGAAGGTCGGTCCGGCGGGGCGCTGGTCCGATACGGTGCCGGTGGCGCGGGGCTACGCTACAGGGGCGCCGGAGCGCTGCGTGTGGGCCAGCGATTGGCCGCATGTGACGGAGCCGCCGGAGAAGCCGGATGATGCCGCCCTGTTCGACCTGCTAACGGAATGGGTGCCGGACGAGGCGGCCCGGAGGCGCGTGCTCGTGGACAACCCGGCCGTTCTCTACGGTTTCCCACGCGCCTAGCCGGGGCTGGGCGCACCCGTGCCGGCAGCGCCGGCACGGGCAATGCCTTCGATTCCCTGAAAACGCGTGTCTGAGCCGCTGGCTCAGACGTCCACTTCGGCCTCGTCCAGCTTGGACGCGTTCTCCTGGATGAACTTGAAGCGCAGCTCGGGTTTGCGGCCCATCAACGCCTCGATCAGCTCGGCCGTCTCGGCGCGGGCCTCCTGCGGCAGGACAACCTTCAGCAGGGTGCGCTTGCGCGGGTCCATCGTCGTCTCCTTGAGGGAGGCGGGGGGCATTTCGCCCAGGCCCTTGAAGCGGCTGACCTCGACCTTCTGGTTCGCCTTGAACTCGCGCTTGAGGATGCGCTCGCGGTCCGCATCGTCCCGTGCATAGATCGACTTGGCGCCGTGCTGGAGGCGGTAGAGCGGGGGCTGGGCGAGGAAAACACGCCCCTCCCGCACCAGGGCCGGTAGCTCCTTGTAGAAGAAGGTCATGAGCAGCGCGGCGATATGCGCGCCATCCACATCCGCATCCGTCATAACGATGATGCGGCCGTAGCGCAGCCGCGCGAGGTCGAAGCGGTCGCCGATGCCACAGCCCAGCGCCTCCACCAGGTCGCGCAGTTCCTGGTTGGCGCGCAGCT
>DATCMG010000850.1:0-7935 GCA_036563555.1 Roseomonas sp.
ACGCTCACGCGCCTGGTCTAGCCGACGCTGTGACGCTTCGTGCTGCCGGTCCTCCGCGTCACCTTGCTCCTCGGACATGGATCAGTTCAGTTCCGGCAACAACGCGAAGCCCTCGCTCGCCGCCTCCGTCCAGTGATTGAGGATCGCGGGCAGCAGCAGCGCCAGTAGCAGCAGTCCCACGAGGGTCTGCGCTGGGGCGGCGAGGACGAAGATTTGGACCTGTGGCGCGGCCCGAGAGAGCAGGCCGCTGCCGACCTGCAGCAGCACCGCCAGCAGCACCATCGGCGCCGCGAGACGCATGGCGAGCGCAAAGCTCCCGGCGGTGGCCGTGACCACCGCCTCCACGACCATCCCGGCCGGTAGGTCGGCGCCCGGCGGCATCAGGACGTAGCTCTCCGCTAGCGCCCGCAGCGGCAGGGCGTAAAGGCCAGTGCTGAGCGTCAGCGCGGCGGCGGCGAGGCCCAGCAGGCGGCCGGTGGCCAGGGCCTGAGGCCCCTGCACCGCATCCTGGGTCAGCACGCTGGCGAGGCCGATGAGAAAGCCGATCGCCTGGCCCGCGGTCACCAGCGCGAAGCTCAGTAGCCGGGCCAGCCAGCCGAGCCAGAGCCCGATTGCGACTTCGGTGCCGACAAGAAGAGCGAGGGCAGCAGCAGCCGGCGGCACGGCTGGGAGCTGCGGCGCCAGTGCAGGCAGCAGCAGAGCCACCACGGCGAGGGAGAAGCCGAGGCGCACATGGGTCGGCACGTCCGCCTCGCCGAGCCCCGGCAGAACCATGCCGCAGGCGCCAAGCCGCGCCATCAGCAGCGCGGCGTGGAAGGCCAGTATCGGAAGCTGGTCCAGCCGAGCCGCATCCATCAGCGGAGGCCGCCGATGCTGACTACCTGTTCGAACAGGCCTTCCGTAAAGCTGCGCAACAAGCCCATCGCCATGGAGCCGCCGAACATCAGGGCCAGGCCGAGCACCGCCATCTTCGGCACGAAAGCGAGGGATGCCTCCTGGATCTGCGTGAGCGCCTGCACCACAGCAATGGCAAGGCCGACGACCAGCAGCAGCACCAGCAGTGGACCGCCCAGCATGAGGCATATCCATAGTGCCTGCTGCCCGGCCAGCGCCAGGGTATCAGTCTCCGTCATGGCCCGCCGCCTCCTGCGGCCTCTACCCTGGGCGTCCTGCCCCTGGCCCGGATGCCCTCAGATCGGCATCCGCATGATTTCTTGATAGGCCGACACCACGCGGTCTCGTAGCGCCACAGTGGTCTGAAGCGCTACCTCGGCGCGGGATACGGCCAGGACCACGTCGGTCACACCTGCCTGCCCCGTCATCGCCTGCACGCTCGTCGTGTCGGCTGCGCGGGTCGCGTCCACCGCGCCTTCCATGGCGCGCTCCAGCATCGCCCCGAAGGCGTCGGTCGGATTGCTGGCGGAGGCGGCACTGCCCCCCGGCTGTCCCTGTGCCGTGGCGCGGTAGGCGTTCAGCGCCGCATGGGCGCCGCTCAGGGGCGCTGTCATGCGCGCAGGGAGTCGATCGCGCGCTGCATCATGCTGCGCGTGGTTTCCAGCACCGACAGGTTAGCGCTGTAGCTGCGCTGCGCCTCCCTCATGTCCATCACCTCGATCAGGCTGTCGACATTGGGGGTGCGCACGTAACCACGCTCGTCAGCGGCGGGATGGCTCGGCTCGTAATGCTCCGGGAACTCGCCCGGGGCGGTGCCGATGCGGCCCGGCCTCAGCGTCTCTACTCGAGTGGCGCGGTCCACATGGCGCTCGAAGCTAACCGTCTTGCGCCGGTAGGGATCAGCGCCCGGTGTGGTCGCCGTGGCGTCCTGGTTCGCGAGATTCTCGGCCACCACGCGCAGGCGCGAGGATTGTGCCGTCATCCCCGCGGCGGAGATCGTCAGTGCCCGGTCCAGATCCATGCTACCCTAATGCCCTCATCAGCGCCCGAGCGCGGTACGGAACATGCCAACCCAGCTGCGGTGAAGGTTGAGCGCCAGCGCGTGCGCCTGGTCGGTCTCGGCCACCTTCATCGCCTGCACATCCAGCGCCACGCCGTTACCATCAGGGCTGCGCTCGGCGCCACGACGCTCCCGGACCACGCCTTCGCCTCCGGCGCTCGCCAGGTGCCTCGGATCGGTTCGCACCATGCCCGCCGCCGCGCCGGCGCGCTGAAGGTGCTGCGCGAACGGCGCCAGGTCGCTCGGCTGGTAACCCGGCGTGTTGGCGTTGGCGATGTTCTTCGCCAGCACCTGATGTCGCTGCTCCAGCCACTGCAGTCGCTGCCCGGCCAGTGCCAGCGGATCGGGTCGGTCCACGCTCATGTCCTGAGCTTCCGACCGAATTGCGACCGGGATGTTAACAGGTCCGTGATCCCACAAGCCCGATCAGCGCAGCGCCCGGAGCTGTTCCGTGAGCTTCTGGCCCATCGCGATCTCGCTCCGCAGCCGGCCCAGATCTGGCACGCCGGGACGAGGCGCCTCGGCCACCAAGGTGGCGAAGGCCTCGGCAAGGGGACCACCCGCCATTCGCGGACCGTAGGCGGCGCGCAGCTCGGCCACGCGCGCCTCATCCCCCGAGAGCGCGCTGAAGGCGGCCAGTCGCAGCAGCAGCTGGCGCTGCGCCTCGTCAAGCTGAGCGGGCGCCTTAGGAAGCACGCCGTCGGCGTGCTGGGCCAGCGCCTGGGCCGCGCCGGCCCAATCCTGGCGCTTGGCCAGCAGGTCCGCTAGGGGCGCGGCGCCGGCGGCACCCAGGCGGCGCAGCACCGCCTCAGCACCCGCCCCATCTCCCGCGAGAACCATGGCTCGTGCCTCCGTGAGTTCCCGCCGCTCGAACGGCACTGCGCCGGCAGGAGCGTTCGTGCGGAGCACGTCCAGCGCGGCACTCCCCTGACCACTGGCCACCAGCATCTCGGCCTGGCGCAGGCGCAGGGCGGCGGGCGCCCCGCTCCGCGCTGCTGCGCGCTGGAGCAGAGCGGCGCCCTGCGCGTGCAGATCCAGCTCAGCCAGGCGGCTTGCCACGCGGAGGGCTGCGGCATCCAGCGTCGGCCCGGCAGGAAGGCTCCCCATGGCGTCGGCCAGGCGCTGCGCCGCCTCCAGCGGCGGGAGGCTAGGGTTGGTCGCTCGCTCGAGATCGGCTGCCCGACGCAGCGGCGAAATCTCTGGCTCCGCTTCTGGGAACAGGCTCTCGGTCTCCTCCAGCAGCTCCAGCGCCAGCTCAGGGCGACCGCCCTGCTGGTACAGGGACGCGGCGCGCAGGCGTCGGCCGAGCTCGCGCGCATCACCGCGCCAGGCCGGGATGCCCGCCGCGAGCGCCGCCGCGGTGGTGGCCGCGTTGGCGCCGCCGCCCGCCAGCTGCAGCTCCGCCACGCGCCCAAGCGCCCGGGCGCGCATGTCGCTGTCCCGGCTCTGCGTCAGGGCCCTGTAAGCCGCGAGCGCGGCATCGTTGTCGCCGCGCGCCTCCGCCAGCCGGGCGCGGGCATAGGCGGTCCCAGCCCAGGCGGTATCCTCGGCGGGGGCGCCATCCAGCAGCGCCGCAGCGACCTCCGGCGCGCCATTCCCTGCGAGGGCGCGCGCCGCCAGGGGCAGCAGCCTCTGCCGCAGCGTCACCGGATAGCCGCGCAGCATCGGGGCCGTCGCCGCCAAATCCGCGATGACCTGGGTAGGCTCCGGGCGCAGCTCGGTGTCCTCCAGTGACGCAAGGGCGCGCCAGAGGCGAGTCTCCTCGAGCGCCGGCAGGCGCGGATCCATCAAAGGTGGCCTCGCCTCGTCCCGCCGGCCGGCCACGAACGCGGCGGCGCCGGCCAGCATCAGCGCCCGCGGGTTACCGGCAAGGCGCGGATCTTCCGAGACGGCCATCAGTGCCACCCCCTGCGACTCTGGACCGAGTCCGAGGGCGAGCAGGTCCTGTGCGAGGTTCAGCCGCAGCTCGCCCCGGGCCTGCGGCTCGGCCTCCGTCAGCTTGCCGAAGGTGACGCGTCGGCGGTGATCCAGCTCCTGGAGTGACTCATTCGGCAACTCCATCAGGCGCCCAGCCGAGGAGGCAGCCAGGGGCAGCGTGACGGCCAGTGGACCGCTCCGGGCCAGCGGCACCGCAAAGCCCTCCCGCGCCGGACGCAGCGTCACTGCGTCGGAGCGGATGGCGAGCGCCACGCCGACCTCGGTGGGCAGGATGTCGAAGGGCTCGAAGTGACGGAGAACCGGGTTCGCAACGCCGGGGCCCGATACCAGGCCGACGAGCAGCAGCCCCTCTCCAGCCGGGTCAGGAATCGCGATGACGCGCCCCGCACCCTCGGCAGGCAGCAGCATGCGCGGCGCCGGGCCCCCTGGGCCCGCCTGCCCCGGCTCGTGTGAGGGAGTCACGCCGGGGAGCGGCGCGGCGGAACCCGCGCCCGCCGGCCACAGCGCCCAGGCATCCCCAACGGCGCGAAGTTTCGGCAGGCCGCGCGCAGGCACTCGCTGTCGTAGCACAGTGCTGCCCGGGACCTCCATCACCTCGATGGGACCGAGGCTGTCCGAGAGCCGGCGCAGCGTCTCGGCCTTCAGCCCCTGCGGATGGTCGAAGGCCAGGATTAACGAATCGCCGCGCACCAGCGCCGCAGCATGGATGCTCGTGGCGAGGGGCAGCACGAACGGCGGGGCCTGTGCGGCCGTGGGGCGCTCGGGCGGCGCCGCGGGGACCGCGGGCGGCAGGACCGAGGGCGCGGCCACCGGGAGCGGGTCCGAAGGTCTGGCCGCCACTGGCGGTGCCGGCACGGCAGGGGCCGAGGCGACTGTCGTTCTCTGTCCAGCCCGCTCGGCTGCCTCGCGGCGCGCCGTAGTCTCCCCGCTTGCGGCAACTGAGGGAGCCGGCGCCTCGAGTCCTGGGGCGGCAGCGGCCGGAGGTGGAACTGCCGGTGGGGGTGGCGACGGCGTCGCGGCGAGCGGTGTCGCTGCGTTTGGTGCAGCGGTCGGCGAGGCCCCGAGTGCCTCCGCGGGTCCGCCAGCTCCGCGCAATGCCGCTATGGCTCCCAGCACCGCCTCTTCTTGCTGTGCCAGCAAGGGTGCCGCCGACGCGGTCGCCGGCCCGGAGGTTGGGGCCTGGGCAACCTGTGCAGGTCCCCCGGGACCGCGCGGGGCCGCGAAGCCCTGCGGCCCCGCGATCTCCACCACGACCCGCGGACCCTGGACGAAGTGGCGCGCGCGCGCGCCCTCCTTCAGGTGCAACCGCAGACCACTCGGCACTGGCTCCACCTTGACGACATTTGGCGGCGGGTTCGTGATCACCGCATCGAGCGCCAGTCGACCGAGGGCGCCGAAGCGGAGGTCCACGACCGCCCCGTCCTGGGTGAGGCTGTAGCCCGGCGCTTCGGGCCAGCTGAAGACCAGCCTGCCCATACTGCCCTGCGCGCCCGTTCGCACGGCCACGCGGGGCGCCTCGGCGGCCCGCAGTGGATCGGCTGGTAGGAAGCCACCCACCCCAAGGAGCAAGGGCAGGAGCAGGAGGGAGCGCGGCCGGAGCATGGGCGGGTACGGCCTAGTCGAAAAGTGCGTCGATGGCGGACTGGCTGATGGCGTTGCCCGGCAGCTGTGGGCCGTTCAGCAGCACGGCAGGGGCCGCAGGCTCCGACGGAGGTGGTGGGCCCGCCTCCGGAGCGAAGCTGGCCCGCGCCTTGCCGATCCGGGCCTCAATCAGCTGAAGCGCCGTGACCACCTTGGCGATCCGCTGGCCCGTGATGTCCTGGAAGGCGCAGGCCTCGTAGATGCGGGTGGTCGCGGCCATCAGCGCTTCCGCCTTGTCCGGGGCCACCCCCTGGAGGGCCTCCAGCTGCTCGCAGGCATCTAAGATGTCGTGGGTCGCCTGCGCGGTGTGGCTCACGATCTCCGCCAGCTCGTCAGTCGCCGAGGGGATGATGCTCTGATCCAGTCCCTCCGCCCGCAGCGCCACGACCTCAGCCCTCGCGGTCGAGATGATGCGCCCGAGGCTGTCCAGCTCCTGGAGGAGAGAGGCGGCTGTTGCCGTCAGGTCGCCGCGCAGATGCGCGATCGAGATGTTGGAGTTGTCAGGCATGCGCCATCACCTTCTCGATCTTCTCGCGCAGGGTCTCGGCGTTGAACGGCTTGACGATGTAGTTCGACACCCCAGCCTGCTTTGCGGCCACAACGTTCTCGGTCTTGCTCTCGGCCGTCACCATGATGAAGGGCAGGTGCTTCAGGCGCGCATCGGCGCGCACCTCCTTCAGCAGGTCCAGGCCGGTCATCGGCGCCATGTTCCAATCGCTGATCACCAGGCCGAAATTGCCACTGCGCAGCTTCGCAAGCGCCTCGTGGCCGTCCGCGGCCTCATCCGCGTCGTGGAAGTCGATCTGCTTCAGCAGGTTGCGGATGATGCGCGTCATCGTCTTGTAGTCGTCGACGACGAGGACCTTGATGCTGCGGTCGAGAGTCATGGGTAGGACCTTCTACTGTGGGGGTGGTGGCCTGCTCAGAGTGCCGGTCGGCTGGCTCGCATGCGCGCGAGCTCCTCCGTCAGCGCCCGGACGCGCTCCGGCTCCATAGCGCCGAAGACCGTGGCGGCCTTCTGCTCACGCATGCGGTTCACGATTTGCGCGAGCATCGGCAGGTCGAGTTCGTTGAAGACCGCCGCCGCCTCGCGCGGGCGCATGGCTTCGTAGAGTCGGGCGAGGCTGCTCCAGTGGGCTTCCTCGCGGGCCTTGGCGGCGCTCTCGCTCGCATCGATGCGCTGCTGCAGGCCCGCCAGGGAGTCGATCCTCGCCTGGAGCCGCTTCTCGGTCGCGGCGAGCACGGCCTCGCGCGTCGCCACGGACTGCTCACGCTCATCCAGCTGCTGGCGGCGGCCGCGCAGGGCTGCGGCAAGGGTCTCGTCCGCCTGGCCCGGGTTGGGCGATCCGCCCTCGGCGGCCGGTGCGGGTGGCGCGGCAGATGGGGTGGCCTGCGTCCTGGGCTGAGGGCGGAGTGGCGGCGGGTCCATGGTGCCGGAGCTCTGCGCCGATCGCACCGGCACCAGCTCCCGGGTGCCGGCTGGCGCGTCAGGACGAGCCTGGTGAATGGCAGCCTGGGCGGCACCTGGCCACTGCCCCACCAGCGACATGCCCTTGAGGGCGAGGAGCACGCTGCATCCTCCCATCAGGCACCGGAGCGCGAAGACAGCATTCATTGTGGACGCTTCCGTATCAATGCCTGCAGCAGGTCCTGCTCCGCGCGCGGGCGCGGGGCGGTGTCCACCTCTATGGATGGACGGGAAGCAGGGGGCGCCACGGCCACTCTGGCGTTGCCGGCCGCAGCCTGCGCCGGGGGCGCTCCGCGGGCGGCGCGGATCACGCTGTCGAGCCGGTCCGCCAGCCCCTCGGCTCGCTCGGTGAGGAAGCGCAGATCCTCGTGCAGCGTCTTGGCGACGGCGGTCTGCTCGGCGATGCCCCTCCCGACGCTGTCGGCGGCAGCCCGCAGGCGCAGGATGGCTCCATCGGCCTCGCGCGTGGCTTCGGCAAAGGCCTTCATGCTATTCGCCATCGCCCCGCGGTCCTGGCGCAGCGCGCTCAGGGCCCGCTCGAGCCGGAGCGCCATGGGGAGCGCGAGGAGGAGGGCGAGCACCAACGCCGCCTGGATCGTCCACTCTATCAAGCTCATCAGACGGTCTCCACCGCTGCGGCGTCGTGCTCGCCGGCATGGCGGGAGATGCCGCGCTCGATGCGCACTGCCAGGCGCCCCTTGCGCCCGCCCACCTTGCCCTCGAACAGGGCAGTGTCCCCGCAGCGGAGCCGGACGGGTGCGCCGGGACCGACGCCGAGCGTAATGCGGTCGCCCACCCGCAGGCGGACCACATCCGCGAGGTTCATCGTCTGTTCGTCCAGCACGACGTCGAGCGCCACCTCGGTCTGCCGCAGCTCTTCGGCCAAGTGCGTCTCCCAGATGGAGTCACGGCCGAACTTCTCGCCCATGAACTG
>DATCMG010000852.1:0-5813 GCA_036563555.1 Roseomonas sp.
TGGCGCATCTCGTGCAGAAGCTGGCGGCGCAGCTCGACCAGCGCGGCGGTGCCGCCCGGCGACATGTTCATGCGCCGCAGCAACTCCTGCCGGGGCGGCTCGGCGCAATGGGCCAGGCGGTTGGCGTTCTTCGGGCTGGGATCCGCGAGGTAAGCCTCGGCGGCGGCACGCAGGGGCTCGGGCTTCGGGTCGAAGCTCGTGGCCATGAAGAGGTGAAAGGCGGCGCGGTCGGCGGGAGCGAGGTCGCGCAGCGCGCCCATCACCTCACGTGCCACGGCGGCGCCGGAGGCCTCGCCGCGCTCCGTCAGCAGGGCCTCCGCGAGGCTCTTGGCACGATCCAGCGGCGGGACGGAATCATTGGGGACGGAGGCGAAGAGGCGCCCACGATCCGCGATGGAGGACCAGAGGCGCTCGATCCAGGACCGCGCGGCGGCGGGCGCGGCCTCGGTCCGGGGGTCGCCCTCCTCGGTCTCGCGGTCGATGGTGGTCGCAGCCTCGGACATGCCTCTCCTCCGGTCGGGCGCCGCGCGGCGCCGGGGCTGCCAGATTGGCCGCCCGGCCCCGGCGCGGCAAGGCACGCTTCCGCCAGGGTTCCCAGGGCGGCCTTTCGCCATGCTTGCGGCCCAGGGCCGGCGGAGGCACCCTCCCCGCCCCCTGCCGGACCGTCTGTGAGGAAACACCCCATGCTTGACCGCCCCCACCCCACGCCCGAGGCGCCGACCACCGACCCCTTCGTGCTGGCCAAGGCGCTGTCCGGCCAGCACTTCATCGGCGGGCGATACGTGCCCGCGCGCTCCGGCAAGAGCTTCGCCGTGGTGAACCCGGCCACCGGCGCCGAGGTGGCCCGCGCCGCCGAGGGCGACGCCGCCGATGTCGATGCCGCGGTGGAGGACGCCGCCCGCGCCCAGAAGGAATGGGCCAAGACCCCCGCCCGCAAGCGCGGCGCGCTGGTCGCGCAATGCGCCGCCCTGATGCGCACCCATGTCGAGGAATTGGGGCGCCTGATCGCGCTCGAAACCGGCAAGGCGCTGCGGACCGAGAGCCGGGTGGAGGCGAACACGGTCGCCGACATCCTGGAATTCTTCGGCGGGCTGGGCGGCGAGCTGAAGGGCGAAACCGTGCCCTTCGCGCCCGAGGTGCTGTCGGTCACCGTTCGCGAGCCGCTGGGGGTAGTGGGCGCCATCATCCCCTGGAACGTGCCCATGCTGCTGATGGCGCTGAAGGTCGCGCCCGCCCTGGTGGCCGGCAATACCGTGGTGGTGAAGAGCGCGGAGGAGGCGCCGCTCGCGGTGCTCCGCATCTGCGAGCTGATGAACCGCGTGCTGCCCGCCGGCGTGTTCAACATGATTTCGGGCTATGGCCCGGAATGCGGCGCTCCGCTGGTGTCGCATCCGAAGGTGCGGAAGGTGACCTTCACCGGCTCCGTCGAGACCGGGAAGATCGTGTACAGGACGGCGGCCGAGAAGCTGATTCCGGTGACGCTGGAACTGGGCGGCAAGTCGCCCATGATCGTCTTCGCGGATTGCGACTTCGACAAGACGCTGGCCGGCGCGCTGACCTCCATGCGCTTCACGCGCCAGGGACAGAGCTGCACCGCCGCCAGCCGCATCTATGTCGAGCGCCCGATCTTCCAGCGCTTCGTCGATGCCATGGCCGAGCGCGTGGACCAGATGGTGATGGGCGATCCGCTGGACGAGAAGACGGATATCGGCACCATCATCTCCGACGGCCAGTTCGAAAAGGTGCAGACCTTCATCGAGGAAGGGAAGGCAACCGCCGGCGCGGATGGGCGGGCCTGCTCAGCCATGCCCTCCGACCCGGCGCTGAAGAAGGGGCTGTTCATCCAGCCGCATATCTTCACGGGCCTGACCAAGGACAGCCGGCTGGTGCGCGAGGAGATTTTCGGGCCGGTGACCTGCATCTTCCCCTTCGACGACCCCGAAGCGGTGCTGGCCGAGGCGAATGACAGCGAATTCGGCCTGGCCGCCAGCCTCTGGACCAACAACCTGAAGGTCGGGCTGACCCTGGCGCACAAGCTTGAGGCGGGGCTGGTGCAGATCAACCAGAACCTCGTCGTGCAGGCGAACCTGTCCTATGGCGGCGTGAAGTCCTCGGGCCTCGGCAAGGAAGCCTCGCTGGAAGCGATGCTGGAGCACTTCACCCACAAGAAGACCATCATGGTGAACATGGCCTGACGGCCATGCCCGCGGGCGCGGCGCCGAGCGGCACCGCGCCCGATGTTATGGAGAAGAATCGGCGGTGGGGCCCTACCCGATCCGGCGCAGCGGCCGCGCCAGGGCGAGCATCGCCAGCCCTGCCGCGACCAGCGGTAGCGCCGCCAGGGCCCAGTCCCACCGCACCACCGCCGCGACGGCCAGCGGCGCGAGCACCGAGCCGGTATTGTTGAACTGGACCAGGAGGCCCAGGGCTGGGCCGGTCAGGGACGGCTCCGGCACGGCGCGGGGCACAAGGGCGAAGAGGCTGGCCGGAACCCTCCCGCCAATCGCTGAGGCGAGCAGCGCCGCCGCCAGGGTCAGCGCCAGGGAGGAGGGCAACGCGAAGGCCCCGGCCGAAAGCAGGGTCATTCCCGCCCCAGCACCCATGACCAGCACGGGCGCACGCCAGCCGCGCCGCATGAGCCGCCCCGCGAGCAGGTTGCCTCCGATATTGGCGATCGCGGCCACCGCGCCCAGCATGCCGGCATGCCCCAGCGAGAGGCCGAAGCCCTCGACCAGCCGCGCGGGGAGGAAGCCGGCGGTGCCGAAATACACAACGGCGTAGCAGGCGAAGGCCGCCGCCACGAACACGGGCAGCCGCGCCCGCCAGAGCGCCGAAACGCGGCGCCCGAGCCCGCCCTGCCCCTCCGCCGGCGCCCCCGCCGACCGCGGCAGCAGGGCGCCCACCAGCAGGGCGGCGCCCCAGGGCAGCAGCGCCATGATCCCCCAGGCCGTCCGCCAGCCCAACCCCTCCACCAGGGGTGCCATCAGCATACCGAGCGCGATGCCGCTCGGCATGAAAGTGCTCCAGCAGGTCATGGCGAGCGCCCGGTCCGCCGGGGAGGCACGCAGGGCGACAAGGGTCGGCGCGGAGACCACCACCGCCAGGAAGGCCGCGCCCTCGAACATGCGGCATGCATAGAGAAGGGCCGGGCCGGGGGCGAAGGCGGCGGCGATGCCGGCCGCGCCCAGCACCCAAAGCCCCGCGAGCAGCGCCCGCCTCACCCCAGCCCGTGCCGCGAGGAGCCCCGCGGGCAGGCCGGCGGCCGCGGAGACCAGCGCGAAGACCGACAGCAGCCCCGCCGCGCCGGCAAGGCCAATCCCCAGATCCTCCGCAATCGCGAGAAGGGAAGGTGCGACCTTGCCGAATTGCAGGGCCGAGGCGATGCCGGCACCGACGAGGGCGCCGATCTCCGGCCAGCGCGTTCGCGCGGGTTCGGTGGCCTCAGCCATCACGGCCGGTGGCGAAGAACCAGCCGATCAGCCGGCGCTCCAGCCACAGGAAACCGCGGTTCAGCACATAGCCGAGGGCGGCCAGCACCAGCACGGCCGCGTACATCTCCTCCGCACGCCCGGCGAATTGCATCAGCACGAGGTAATGGCCCACTCCCTGCTCCCCCGCGATCATCTCGGCCACGACGGTGGTGACGAGGGCCAGCGCGAGCGCCACGCGGAGACCCGCAAGCACATAGGGGAGGATCGCCGGCAGGGTGACGCGGAACAGGCGGCGCCAGGGCGGCACGCCGAAGGTGCGGGCCATGGCGATCTGGTCCGCCTCCACCGCGCGCAGCCCCTGCGCCGTGTTGGTCAGCACGGGGAAGAAGGCCGTGATGGCGGCGACCGTGATCTTCATCCCGTCATCCAGGCCAAGGAACAGCACCAGCGGCGGGATGATGGCCGGGATTGGGATAGGCCGGATCAGCTCCACCGTCGGGCCCAGCACCCGCTGCGCCCAGCGGCTCGTACCAAAGAGGAGGCCGACCGCGATGCCCGCCACCGTGCCCGCCGCCAGGCCCGTGAACATCCGCGCCAGGGTGGAGCCGACCAGCGCCGGGATTTCGCCCGAGGCGATGTCCCGCGCCAGCGCCGCGAGCACCCGCGAAAGCGGCGGCCAGTTCGGGCTGTCCACCATGCCCGTGCGGGCCGAGACCTCCCAGAGAAGAAACAAGGCCAGCACCAGCAACAGGCCGGAAGTGGGGCGGAACCTCGATGGCGCCGCGATGGTTCCGCCCGCCACCTCAGGCCTTCGCCGTGCGGAAGATCAGCTCGGCCGGTGCGGGATAGCGGCCACCCAGACCGTGATGCGTCATGGTGGAGATCACCTCGGCGATCTCGGCCTCCGTCACCTCCTTCACATAGGCGGTGAAGGCGCAGTTCTGCAGCCGCTCCAACGGCACGCGGGTGAAGTTGGAGATGAGCTGCAGCAACTCCGGCTTGCCCAGGCGCTCGTTCACCCAGTCCGTGCCCTTGTGCAGCCCGCGCACGAAGCGCTCGAACACCTCGCCGTTGCGGGCCAGGTCATCCTTCATCGCCACATACTGCGCAACGGAGGAGGAAGGCGCGGTCTCGCTGATCACCCAGCCGATCCGGTCCAGCTTGTCGCCATGGCTCTGCATCGCGGCGGTGACGAAGGGCTCGCTGAAGATGGCGCCGTCAATCTGGCCACCGGCCAGCGCATCGGCCATCTGCGGGAAGGGCACCTCCACCGTCATGACCTTCTTCGGATCGCCGCCGGTCTTCTCGATCCAGGCCATGCCGCGCAGCCAGACGATGTTGTTGCGGGTGTTGGAGGCGACGCGCTTGCCCTCCAGCCCCTTGCCGTCGGTAATGCCCGAGCCCTTGCGCACCAGCATCGCCATCGAATCCGGCGGCGCGGGCTGAGACCGCGCGGCGCCGGAGATGAAGCGGAAATCCAACCCCTCGCGAATGCCGAGCAGGATGGAGGCCGTGTTGGAGAAGGTGATGCGGAACTGCCCGGCCACCAGCCCCGGCAGGCCCGTGGCGCCGCCGGCGGTGGTGGAGGTGTCGATCTCGATACCCTCGGCGGCGAAATAGCCCTGGGCAATGGCTGCGTGCAGCGGCGCCACATCCAGCACGGGGATGACGCTGACG
Organism: Roseomonas sp.; assembly: GCA_036563555.1. Lineage (GTDB taxonomy): Bacteria > Pseudomonadota > Alphaproteobacteria > Acetobacterales > Acetobacteraceae > Roseomonas. Next base: position 5,109 of record DATCMG010000852.1, read on the forward strand.
CGCAGCTTCGTCAGCGCCTGGGCACGTAGCACGGGCGCGGAGAGCGGCACGGCGAGGCCCGCGCCGAGCGCGGTGCGGCGGGTGATCGTCGTCATTCCTGAAGTCTCCTCCTGGTTATTCGTTGTGTTCAGCTACGGGTCTGCCAGTGCAGGGCGCGTGCCTCCGCCCAGGCGAACACGGCATTCAGCGCGAGGCCCACGAGCGCGAGGATCACGAGCCAGGCATACATCTGCCGGATCAGGAAGCTGCGCTGCATGTCGAGGATGAGGAAGCCCAAGCCCCCCTGCCCCGTCAGCATCTCCGACAGCACCGCGATGATGAGCGCGAGCCCGAGGCTCGTCCGCATGCCCGCCAGGATGAAGGGCAGCGCCGCCGGCAGCACCACGTACCAGAGGGCGCGTGCCGTGCCCCAGCCATGGGTGCGCGCGGAGTCCAGCAGCACGCGATCCACCCCGCGCACGCCCTGCAACGTGTTCACCAGCACGGGGAAGGTGACGGCCAGCGCGACGGACGTGATCTTCATCGTGTCCCCGATACCGAGGAACAGCATCAGCGGCGGCACCAGCGCAGCCTTCGGGATCGGCCGCATCATTTCCACCAGCGGCTCCAGCAGGCGATAGGCCGCACCCCACCAGCCCATGGCGGTGCCGAGCGCGATCCCGACCACCGAACCGATGGCGAAGCCGATGAAGACGAGGCGCAGCG
>DATCMG010000855.1:0-6024 GCA_036563555.1 Roseomonas sp.
CTGCACTCGCTCGCGCCTCAGGAATGCATCAGGACGAGGCGAAGCTCGCGCATTTGCCGCCCTGCCCGCACCCGGTAGCACGGTGGGTCTCGGACTCCCGGCTGGAAAGGTGCTCGAATCAGAAGCATAGACCCCCTACTCATCGCTGGCGCGCAATCTGATTGTTCATGACTACACGTGATTATAAATGATTAGCAAGCCCTGTTTGGAGGTCGCTCATGCATTTGCCGGAGGCAACCCTGAGGGCGCTGCGCGCCGTTCTTCGCCTTGAGCGGGTGAACCTGAGGCGCCTCTCAGGCGATCTCGACATCGCGCCCCAGAATCTCTCGAACGCCCTGAATGGACGCCGCCCGCTTCCAGACTCCGCGCTGTTGAAGCTGCTCGAAATCCTCGGTCTCCGACTCACGGGCGACCGCCTGGACATCCCCAGCCGCCATGTCCGCGTCTGGACGCAGGCGCCGCTCGATCAGTCTCAGCTGGGCGAGGAACTACGAACGGGTTTCGACGGGGCATACGCCTACGCGCTCTTCTCGCCATACTGGCGTGACGGCGACAGCTCCGACATCGTCTACGAGCAGTCCAGACGACTCGTAGTCCTCTCAAAGTTGGACCGTGCGGTCATAGCCGTCCTCTCGCCGTCGGGCGACCAGCCCCTGGTGCGCCCTGCTACGGCTCCTCTCCACGGATCTGGTGGGCGATTCATGTCCCTTGAGACGTGGGAGGCGCTCGCGCGGGGCGAACTCCCGCTGGAGGCGGTGAGGCAGGCTTTGAGCAACCTCCAGCCGTTCGACTGGCAGCAGCTGGTCGAGGCGTGTGTCGCCTCCCAAGTCTCGGCGGACGCCGTCCTCGCCTGCCTTGCGGAACATCAGGTCCTCTCGCGCGAGGTGACAGCTCGGCTGCTAGCCCAGGCCAAGGTTGGCCGGCTGGTCATCCCCGAGGCCACGCTCGCCGTCCTCAGACGCGTCGCCCAGGGCTCTTAGCGAGGAACCGGCTGGTCACCCGCAGGTCCTGCTCCTCTGGAGCCGGCGCCCCGTCGTCGACGCACCAACCTCGCGGGCTGACCGAGCGCGGGGCAGCCAGGGTGGGCGGAGATCCCTGAGGCCGCCAAGCTATTCCAAGCATCCTGCTTCAGGTGGCGCAGCGCGGCCCTTCCTCAATCCGGCAGGCATAGGCAGGCCTCCCGCCGCAAGCTGGTGCTGAACCCGCCTTGTCGCGCCTCCACCTTCCTCTCAGTTTCTCGCACTTCCTCCACAGCACACGTGGTCGCACTCGGTGAATCACCCGCGTCGGGAGGGGCACGTCGACGAGCCAGGCCTGGTCAGCCAGCCCCGCCGCGTTGTCTCCGCAGCACCCGCCAGGATTACCAGTCGCCGGCCAATCCAACCCGCCGACAACCGACGCCTTGCCTGCAAGCCACCCTGGGCGCGGCATTGGCCAAGCGGCTGGACGGAATTCACCTCGCCATGATCGGCCGCCTCCCTCGTAAGCGTCAGCCCATTCAGGCGGGTTGACGGTTTGGCTTGAAGTTCCAGGGCAGCAGGTCGTCGATGCGGTTGACGGGATGACCGCTTGCGAGGCGGTCGAGAACGGCGGCGATGTAGGCCTCTGGGTCGAGGCCGTTCAACTTCGCGGTCTCGGCGATGGTGTAGATGATCGCAGCTCGCTGCCCACCTGCGTCGCTGCCCACAAACAGATAGTTTTTTCTCGTAACGGCGATGCCCCTGAGCAGTCGCTCCGACAGGTTGTTGTCGATCGACAGCCGGCCATTCTCGACGTAGCGCACCAGGGCATCCCAGCGGCTCAATGCATACTGCAGCGCCTTGCCGAGCGTCGACTTGCCCGACATGGCATGGCCGCCCATCGCCTCGGCGATGGCGCGCAGCCACCAGGCGCCGTGGCCCACCCAGTCGGCCAGCGTCTGGCGCTCGATCTCCACCCCCTCGCGCGCCAGGATGCCCGAGAGCCGATAGAGCGGCAGGCCGTCCAGGTACTTCGAGACCAGGACATGCGCCAGCAGGCCGGGCCCAGGCCGGCCGCGTTCAATCGGCAGGGCGGGGGCGGGCGCCTGCAGCATCGCCTCACAGGCGCGGCAGGCATAGCGCGGCCGGACGTGCCGAATCACCTTCAGCCTGACGGGGGTTTTCTCCAGCACCTCCGTCACGTCCTCGCCGAGGCAGGTCAGGCGCGCGGGGTCGGTGCAGCCGCAGCGGCAGGCGAGGACGGGCTCGTGCCGCACCGTCTCGCGCGGCAGGTGCGCGGGCAACGGGCGGCGCAGGGCTGGCTTGCGCGGCTTGTCCGATTGGCCTCTGGCCCGGCGCTGCTTCTCCGCCGCGGCTTCGCGCTCGGCCGCGTCCTCCTCGAGATCGCCGATCAGCATTTCGAGTTGGCCCATCTCGGCCGCCAGCCGCTCGGAGGACCGGCCGTAGCGGTCGCGGCGGAGCGCAGTCAGCTGAATTTTCAGCCTCTCGATCTCCAGCCGGGCGCTCAGCAGATCCGCATCGCGCTCCACCAGGGCCGTGTCACGTTCGGCCAGTGCCGCATCACGCTCGGCAAGGGCCGCGTCCCGCTCCGCCAGGAGCGCGCGCAGCGTCTCGGTGTCGTCGGGCGGCACAGCGGGATCGAGCACGAAAGCCACGCCCGAACCATCGCCGATCGCGCCGCGTCGCCCCAAATGGAAAGGACGTTATCCCGCAACCTCGGGCCGTGCCGTCCAGGCCGGCATCCGCCAATCGATGCCCTCGAGCAGCATGGAGAGCATGGCAGGCGTCAGAGAAACAACGCCATTTGTCGCCTGCGGCCACACGAACTTGCCGCGTTCCAGCCGCTTCGCCACGAGGACCAGGCCCTGGCCATCCCAGACCAGGATCTTCAGGAGGTCACCGCGACGCCCACGAAAGCAAAACACCGCGCCACTGTAGGGATCTTGGGCAAGCACGCTCTGCACCTGCGCAGCCAGCCCATCAAAGCCCTTCCTCATATCCGTCATGCCGCAGGCAAGAAACACCCGCGTGCCCAGAGGCGGGCCGAACATCAGCGCCCGCCAAGCTCGGCCAGCACGGCCCGAAGCAGCGCCACATCAACCTGGCCGCTGATGCGAACCGTGGCTCCCGACACAAGCATCACCTCCATCGTGCCGGGCGCCTCCGTCGTGGCCGGCTCCCTCGCAGGACGGGTGCCGCCAGCTCCGGCACCTTCGGCACAACCTCGACCGGCACGAAGCCCGAGATCGCCGTCGCCAGCATCTCCTTGCGCCAGGTGAAGAGCAGCCCGGTGCTGATCCCGTGCCGATCCGCCGCCGCCTTGGCAACCGCGCCGGGCTCCAACGTCTCTCGCACGATCCGCAGCTTGTCCTCGGCCGACCAGTTCCGCCGCCGCTCCGCGCGAACCCGGACCTCAACCGCCCCACGACTCTCCACCCCGCGAGACCTCTTACGCATCTCGTAAGACGTCCCGTTCGCCGGTGATCCCGGCATCTCCGTCTCGGTCATGCCCGCCATTTCGGCAGGCCGAACACATCACCTCAAGGCCGGTCCGCGCTGACGCATACCCTCCCTCCAGCTTTCTCCACCTTCCGGAAGGGAGCACGCCTCCGCTACCAGCTATTCGCCAGCACAGGGGCGAGTGAACTTCATGGGGGTACCGACAGAAGACCGCATCGTCGCAACCGTCGGGCGGGAAATGAAGGCCAGGATCGAGGAAGCGGCCAAGCGCCAGAACTGTTCCACGAGCGCTGTCGTCTCAGCGGCTCTCATGAGCTACTTTGGGTCTGTTGATCGCCCCGCACCCGGGATGCAGCCCTCCCTCAGCGGAGATGGTGACGTGCAGGCTTTCCTCGCCGAGCTGCGGCCGCTGATCCCGCTCCTCTCGTCGACCGCAAACGGCTTCCGTGACTTGCAGGAGCAGGTCGATGACCTCGTCATCGGCCTATACACTATCCTGAAAGGTCCAGGATGAACTGGCCGCTCCGGTGAAGATCACCATTACCCCACTCTCAAACTCGGCCGCTGCGAAGGGCTACTACGACGTCGTTTCCGCAGCGACACGCGGCGGCGCCGTGGCCCGCGAGCACTACGTGAGCTCGCCACCCCGGATGCTTGAGGTGGGCCTGGATGGCACGCTGCGGATCACGATCCTGCGTCCTGGTGAAGTCAGTCTCGCACTGGACGGAATCTCCCCAAGGGACGGACGCGCAATCGCGTCGAACCCGTGCCGTCCCCGCCGCTCAGCAACCGATGTCACGATCAACCTCGACAAGACCATCTCGACCTTTCGCCGTGCCGCAATCCTTGCGGGGAACTACGTAATTGTATCCCTCATCGAGGAGGCGATCGCGCAGACTGTCGCGAGTCTCTGGTTACACGTGCAGAGCCTCCGCCTCGTGCTGGCCCGGGCGGGCGCAGGTGGCCTGGACCTGCAGCCGTCCTTGTCCATCTACATCCTCGACCTCCCACACCCCGTCAGCCGCTCCGATGACCCGCAGGACCACCGCCACAACCTGCTTCTGAACGCCGGGCACCATCCGGGGAGAGGATTGAGCACGATCGAAGCGTCCCTCCTGGTGCAGAACAAATTGTACCTGGAGTTCTGCCTCTGCTCTGAGCTGGCCGGGCGCCTCCGCACGGCGGGGATCCCCTGTGAGGTCAGCGGACCTGCACGCCTCAGCATTTCGGGCATCCCCCACACGGTGACGCAGATGTGGTCGACGCGGAGGTCGGAAATCCTCCTGGCAAGCAGCGGTTTGGCTGTAGGCGCTGCCCCGGCCGGGCAGGCGCCTCATCCCTTCACCGATCTCGCGGCCAATCGGTTCGCCACCCGACGGCGCCGGGAAGCGAGGGACCGCGCCGCCCGCACCACGCGGCGCGAGAAGGCCGCGCTCCCGGATGAAGTCGCCCTTCGGCGCCGCCACTGTGACGACTTGGCATCGCTTAACCTGACACCGCTCGACCTGGTGAAAGGAGTAATGAACTCGGCGCTCGGTGATCATCCCACGTTGGGCCTGCCGGACTCGCTGGCGCTGTTTGAACGGTCGTCTGTCGCCTCGACGCGTACCGTCCGGACGCATGTCGCGAGCGTGTCCTGCCTCCTCGGCCTCTCCATGGTGGAGATCAACGAAGCCACTCACCAGCTCATCAAGGAGCTCACCCTCCTGGGCGTTGATCGAGGAGGCGAGGCGTACTTCAGTACACCTTCGATCATCGAGGACGAGCGGCAGGTTCACCGCTTGCTGCGAACGAGTTCGCCAGCTCCACGACAGCGCGAAGACTTGCGGGTGGGCCCGGGTGACCAGGCACGTGCCGAGACCTTGGCGCGCCCGCCTCAAGGCGGAGCTGACGGATCGCCTCTTACCAGCAGCCCGAGGACGACCATCATTCCGATTGCCTCATGGAACGATGCATCACAGTTCCTCGGCCGCTGTGCCGCCGGAGTGCCGCCCGCAGCCGGCTCGCTTGTTGTCTTGTCGAGCACTGGCAATCTAGGCCGGAGCGGCGTGGTCGACATCGCGAAGGCCTGCAGCCGCCACTCGTTGACCCTGGACACGGGCGGTGCAGGCGGGTCTTACCAAAGCTACGTGTCGGTCCTGGATGCCTGGCGATCGCCCGACAAGGTTGACCGCTTCGCTACTCCTGTAATTCCCTGGCAGCAGCGAGCACAAGCCCACCTCATCGCACACGACGCCCCTGCCCTGCTGGCCGAGTACGCCGATCATGGCCAATGGATCTCCCCCGGCGCCGGATCGGATACCATCGAGCAGATGGCGGGCGACTTCGTGAGCCGCGCGACCGAGGGCACCCGCCCCCTTCTTCTGGCGGAGGAGCACGAGGCCGTCCATCGCCTGAACTCGCTTGTCAGGGTGGCCCTCTCGCACCGTGGCCTGCTCGACGCCAGGTCGACGGCCATCGAGACCTGGCATCTCTGCGGCAACGCCTTCGAGAGGCGGCAGATGGAGCTCTGCCCAGGAGAGCCGATTATTGTGTGGCCCGAAGGCCAGGAGCGCCGGTCCTGGCCCCAGACCGGGCGGCTCTG